>JAJYAX010000371.1 GCA_021779275.1 Deltaproteobacteria bacterium
CGCACCGAAGGCCTGCATGCGGCAGGGAAAACCTCTTCCGTATTTGTTCCGGGTCCACGCCGCGCAGGCCTTCATTGGCTGCGGCCCCCACAGTGACGATGTGAGGCTCTGTTTGAGTTCTTGGTTTGAGGTTGAAGTTAGTAGAAATGTAATATAATCTTAAAAATTAATTTTAAATAAATTTTATGTTGCTTGTGCCGTTGGCGTACGGTACTCTGGGAGTGTTCTGTAATAGTCGGTCGGTTAGCCTCTGCTTAATCTTGGTATTTATGGGCGGGATCTCTTTTTCGTGAGAGTCAGATGTTCTGTCCGATAGTGCAAAAAGGGCCGGATGACAGATTTTCTCGGTTTTTTTGTCCCTTGAAGTGTTTCGGCGTGTGGTCTGAGGCTTACCGGAAAAGAAAGATCAGGAGCATAACCCAGAAGAGGTTCCTATGTCTTTAGGTACGAAAAAACTCCAGGTACTCGCAATTCTTTCAGACAATCTCAAAAATCCCCAGCCCCAGCTTGTTCCATCCGCCGACATTGCAAGAAAACTTAACGTCAGCATAAAAGAAATCCAGCAACTCCTCAAGGTCATGGATAGCCTGGGGGTTATAAAGAGCAATGTCGAAGGTCACTTGAGTCTGATTACCCGGAAAGGGTTGGAGGATCTCAACCAGAGCCGGTCGCTCGGTAGAGAGAGCGTGGAACCGGCACTGTGAAAGAATCGTATCCTCAAAGTTATGACCATTATATCAAGGCGTTGATGGATATAAGCCAGGCGATCACTTCCGACCTTTTTCTGGAGGATCTCTTTAAGCTGATAGTCATGGTAGTTGCCAAGGTCACCGGGGTTGATATTTGTTCCCTCTGGCTGGTGGATGAAAATGTGAATCCGCCGAAGGTCCGGCTCAAGGCCACTCAGGCCATCGAACCGGATTATGTCATCGACCGGTCCTTGAATCTGAATGAAGGCGTGGTCGGCCATGTCATCTTCACCCAGGCCCCCTTTGTAATCAGGGATATACTCCAATCTGAAATTTTCAAGGAGAAGGCGATGGCCAGGAAACTCGGCCTGGTCTCCATGGTGGGAGTGCCCCTCCAGGGCAAGAAAGACAAGATCATCGGGGTGCTCAACTGCTTTACCTCCATTCCCCATGAGTTTTCAAAAACCGATATCCATCTGTTGACGACGGTTGCCAATCAGGCGGCCCTGGCGATCCTTAATACCGAACTACTTGTCAAGACGAGGATTGTTCAGGAGGAGCTGAAATCAAGAAAGACCATAGAGAAGGCAAAAGAGATCATGATGGAAAGAAACTCAATTGGTGGCGATGAGGCGTATCGGTGGATTCAGAAACGGAGCATGGACTCCCGCAAATCCATGTTTGAGGTGGCGGAGGCCATTCTTCTCTCTAATGATATGTGTTGAGAGGGGCGGTGGGGATAGCGGTGTACGGATTTTTTCGCACGGTCGAGAGGGATATTCACTAATCTATTGACGTGAATAGTAAGTTGAAATAAACTACACAACCAGTTGTACAGAACGAGGACGCACAATGGCGTGCGTCTGGTTTATCTAAGACACGACAAAGGCGTCTGTCTCCTATGCAGGGACAGGCGCTTTATTTTTTCACGCCTTTCCCGGATTCGTCGGGGGATGATCGCACCTTCCGACAAAATTTTAACAAAAGAGGTTGGGCATGCGTTTTGCGAAAAGTAATGATGTCTTGGGAACCACCAACAGAGGAAATCCGGCGGAGTCGGGTCTCTGCACGCTTTGCCGTGCTGATTGCATGGGACAGTGTGAAACCTGGAAGTCCAGTCTGGTCGGCCGGAAACTGCTGTATCCCCGCGATTTTGGAATGGTTACTGCGGGGGCCAATAATACGACTCACGTCGGAGTATCGTATAATTCCCTACGGATTCAGGGATATGCCTATGGCGCCCATGGACTGGTCGAAGGACTCTCCTCGCAGGCGGACGACTGCATTTTTCCGAATGTTGATCTGACCGCCGAGTTTGGTCGCGAGGTAAAAACCAAATGTAGAATTCCTCTGATGACCGGCGCTCTGGGATCGACCTTCATCGCCGCAAAGTACTGGGATTCCTTTGCTATCGGCGGTGCGCTCGTCGGTATTCCCATCGTGGTCGGAGAGAATGTGGTCGGTGTCGACAAGGAGTCGCAGATAAGGGGAGGAAAGATAACAAAGGCCCCGGAACTGGATCGCAGGATTGATACCTATCTGCGTTACCAGGATGAGTACGGGGCCATTATTGTCCAGATGAATGTAGAGGATACCCGTAATGGTGTCGCCGAGTATGTTGCCGCAAAATACGGTGATCGCTGCATCATCGAACTGAAATGGGGACAGGGAGCCAAGGATATCGGTGGTGAGATTCAGGTCACAAGTATTGATTATGCACTTTTTCTGAAAGAGCGCGGGTATGTCGTCGACCCCAATCCTGCCTCCCCAGAAGTTCAGGCGAGCTTTGAGAAAGGGGCGATCAAGGCCTTCGCCCGTCATAGCAGGCTCGGCGGCACGAATCTGGAGACGGTGGATCTGGTCCGTGAGGACTTCATGAAGAGTGTTGATTTCTTGAGAGGCCTGGGGTTCAAGCGTATCTCGTTGAAGACCGGTTCCTACGGGATGGAAGAACTGGCCATGGCCATCAAGTTTGCAAGCGAGGCCAAGCTCGATCTACTCACCATTGACGGCTCAGGGGGAGGGACGGGTATGAGTCCCTGGAATATGATGCAAAGCTGGGGTGTTCCCTCGATTAATCTTCATTCCAAGGCCTACGAGTATGCAAGCATCCTCGCGGCTCAGGGGATGCGGGTCGTCGACCTTTCCTTTGCCGGCGGTTTTGCACTCGAAGACAGTATCTTTAAAGGAATTGCGCTGGGGGCGCCGTTTACCAAACTCATCTGCATGGGACGGGGTATTATGATTCCCGGATTTCTCGGCGCCAATATCGAAGGCGCCCTGCATCCCGGCAGAAAAGCCAAGGTCAACGGCAATTGGGATAAACTGCCTGCCAGTATCAGCAGCATAGCCAATCACCCGGAGGAGATCTTCGCCTCCTATTATGATGTGGAGAAAAAGGTCGGCAAGAATGA
>JAJYAX010000372.1 GCA_021779275.1 Deltaproteobacteria bacterium
AAGACCGGCGACGGCTTCGAGATCTGGCTGCAGTACCTGCGCGATCTGGTCAGCACGGCGAAAGCCAGGCGGAAAAACCACTCTCACGAATAAAAAAGGCAGAAACAGGGCGGGTATCTACCGTCTGTTTCTGCCTCTTCACTCGCTTTGGCGACTTTTATCGGCCCTCTGCCGTCAACTTCCCTGGCACACGGACAAGTGGTCTATTTACACACCTCCAGGATTATCCCTAACTCTCCATCCAGGATGCCGGTCGGCACAGCCGCAAGATTGCTTTCGGTAACGCCATACGGAACCTTACTTCTGAGTTGCGTGAAATAGTGCCGTTGAAACCCGACGATTCCCGGAACGGGTTTCTTATCAAGCAGGGACACTATCTTCACCACTCCAAATTTTGCCGGGAGTTCCAGCTTTTTCACGTTGATTTCAAAGAGGTCATTATGGGAAAGTCTTTCTTTCACGCACTTTAAAGGTTTTTCGTTGTCATCAAAGAAGGCAAGATATATCTCGAGATCTTTTGCCGTGGGATTGACTACCTGGAGAACAGTATATGCACTCCTCAAATCGTAGGTCCCAACAAGATAGGGACTAAACATGCCCCCTTCCTGGGCATAGGCGGTAGTGCACATCATGCAGAGCGCCAGGAACAAACCGAGTATACATTTCTGAACTGTTTTCATAGGAAACCTCCTTTTGTTTTGGCCCTTAAACCTGCGGGCTATTCGGTGACCACCAGATTGATCTCCTTCCACACCCGTTTTTGATTATTTTCAAAACAATGGCCATAGCCATTGGTGCCGGCCCCCTGTACGCGGAGGTGGAGGCTGTATGCCATAGTGACACACTCTATAGTGGAGGCAGAACGCGCATTCACCGCAAAGTCCTCGGAATTATCAATAACACCATACCAATTATCGTTGGCTGCCGGGCGTTCATGGGTGAGAGCAGGTCCCGCCGTCTCCCCATAGCGTCCACGTGTGCCCGAGATATAATATCCGTACAAATGACCATCCGGTTCATAAGCGGTGACCCGGAGGGTTATCTGACGGCCGGCACTGAGGGTAAGGTCTCCGCATTTCCCGGTAATCGGCGATATGACGTCAAGGTCGGCCTGGGGTGGATCATTATCGGTGCGGATCATGGGCATTTCGGTTGCAACAACGGCTATACCGGATGCGTTGTAACCGATGATACGGAGCATATAGTACCCATTGGGGCGGTTGGCAGTGTTCCAGACCGCCTTCAGAGATGGCTCAAGCCAGTCCATGGGGTCTTCGATATCGATATTCCGGTATTTGCCGTCCGCCAGATTAAGAGCATGTGGTTCCCATTTCTTGGTAGTGTCGTTCCATTGCTGGTTGGTCAGAGGTTCCCCCAGAGGGTTCCAGGTTTCAGCCACAGGAGTGCCGTCAGCGGCCGTGGTGATAGCGGCGGTGCCGTCAGCATTGGTCCGCAGTATTTCCACTGTGTAGGCAGTGACGGCAGCTGAAGTGGCGAACAAGCCATGGATTCGCAAGGTAAAACAAAATGGCTCGTGGACAATGCCTTCAAGCGGATCACCTGCTTGACTGTGGGCATACCCGTCGACGATGCGGGTCGTATCGATGGGTATCAGGCCTATGGTCTTGTACTGGAAGCCGGCAGCCGGTTTCGGACCAGGGTCTATGACCCCGAAGGCGACATCGGCCGGGATACGGTAGTCACGATGAAAGTCGGTACCGATATTCCAGTCAAGGGCCGTCATTGGGGCATCGTAAATTTTGGTCCAGGTTCCGTTGATGTATTGGAAAAACCGAGCGTGAATATCCGGCTTATAATCGAGGAAAATATCCGGTTTTCTGATTCTTATGGGCAGATGGGGAGAGAACTCCGCTTCGCCGATCAGAGAAGGTTTTAAGGGCAGTGGACCGAACTTGAAATGGAAGTCGTAACTGCCGTCGGCATTTGTATACGCACTGCCGATGAAATCCTGACGGCGAACGAGAGAAGGACGAAGCGAGACGACGACCGGGTCTACTTCAAAAAAATCAATCCGGCACCCCGGCAGAGTTGAAAAATAGGTCGGATACTCCAGATAAACCGTGCCATGGATATGGTATTTCTGTATCCGTCTCTTTATAAAATCAAGGAAGTCCCCGGGAAGGTAAAATTTGTCGGAGACTACAAATACATCTGTTTTTCCTTTCTTGGGAATAAACTGAGAGGCGCTGATCTGCTTGGTAAGCGCCATTCGACCGGCCTCCTTGGGTTTTATCGACGAGGGCAAAATCATCAGGCCGGCGGCCCTCGGCAGGACTTTAGCCTCGTACTCCAGCGTGTACTCCCCGCTTGTACTGATCTGCGACTGTGCAGCCGCCTGGCCTTCAATCATCAGACAGGCATTGAATGTGCTGATGTCCAGAACTATCTTTCCTGTTCTTGCTACTTTACCTTCAACAATAAGTTTCATAATTTTACCCCCTTTTTTTCGGTAAGCTCATAAAATTACGCAACATTGAGCGGTTGCTCTTTGCAAGAATCGACCAGCGTGCATGTCGAGATTTATCGATGGGGTCAGTGGAACAGGGGAGGTCAGTCAACCGGAGACGCTCTGAAACGGAATGGGCTTCTTTCCACAGGAACAGGGTGGATGGCGCCATCTCAGGGTATGTTGCCTTGGGGATTTACTTTATTTTGATGAGCATATTCAGGTGATAAGAAGCCGCATTTCATGTCTGCCTAAAAAATACCCCTGCTGCACTAGTCTACAACCAAGACGAGTGAATCCTAGCATATTTATTCCATGCGCGCAACTCTTTTCTTTGTCATCATTAATCGTTTCGGCATGACATAATCAACCCATAATGCCTAACACCTCTGATATCTTGTATATTTTTTACAGATGCGCTACAGGGAAAATCCTTCATTACGTACTCTTTTCTCCCGGGTTCAATTCTCAATTTCACGCTCCCTTCCATCCATTTTCCGGCAGCACGGCTCATTATAACCAGGGTCAGGCGAGGCTACTCTATCAATCCGTCAGTCCGTGCGCCCGAAAGGGAAAGATTACGGTGGGCGCACCGGGGAACCTCCTCTGGAGCCC
>JAJYAX010000373.1 GCA_021779275.1 Deltaproteobacteria bacterium
GGATGCTGCTCAACAGATTCGTAAATTTCCAGGACCGGAAACGGGCGCTTGAGGTCGGCAGGGTCCACTACGACATCGACCCGGATCTCTACCGGCGGATGCTGGACTCGGAGATGAACTACTCCTGCGGCTACTGGAAGAACGCCAGGACCCTGGATGAGGCGCAGAAGGCCAAGCTGGAGTTGTCCTGCCGGAAACTGAAACTGGAGCCGGGCATGAAGGTCCTGGATATCGGCTGCGGTTTTGGCGCCTTTGCCAAATATGCGGCCAGGAACTACAAGGTCAATGTGGTCGGAGTGACGATCTCCGAACAGCAGGCGCTCGCGGCCAGGGAAAACTGCCGGGACTATCCGGTGGAGATCCGCTTCCAGGATTACCGGGATGTGGCCGAGGAATTTGACCGGATTATCTCCATCGGCATGTTTGAGCATGTGGGGGAGAGGAACTACAAGGAGTATATGTCAACGGTCTTCGACAATCTTGCCGATGACGGCCTCTTCCTGCTCCATACCATCGGCACCACCTGTGTGGAGAGCGGGACCGACGCCTGGATAAACAAATACATCTTTCCCAACGCGGTCCTGCCCACGGCCAGGGAGATTCCCGCCGCCTGCGCCGGAAAGTTTGTGATTGAAGACTGGCATAATCTGGGCGGCGATTATGTGAAAACGCTCCGAGCCTGGTATAAAAACTTCACCGGCCACTGGAATTCCCTGAAAAAAAATTACGACGAGCGGTTCTTCCGGATGTGGACCTATTATCTTTTCCTCTTTATGGGGAGTTTTCAGGCCAGGCACATTCAGGTCTGGCAGGTGGTCTTGTCCAAGAACTATCTGCACAGGGACTATGTCCCTATCCGATAAGAAAGTCGGCTCTTCCGGATAACCTGCACACCGCCCTCAGATATCGGCCGGTTCCCTACCCGAGGGGAATGCTCATGGATTGTTCGAGCGCTTTTTCGGAGAGGCCGGATGGCTGGTTGAAGAGATCCTGGGGGTGATGCTCAACTGCAAGGCCCCGTTCACCGCCCGGATATCGGATATGTGCATGGTAATGGAGACGGTCTTGACATCGGTTTGGGCGATCAAGGGTTCCAGGTCCTTAATGGCCACCGGAAACTCGCGATTATTCAACAGGGGCAGCAACGTGCCGCCGATATCGGTATTGGAAGGCTTTGGCGATGATATGTCATTGAGGACCAATTTGATATACAGAACCTGTCTGGCACTGTCGAAACGAAGTCTGGCGGAACAGTTGAAATTGAGTTCGATCTCCCCCACCCGCAGACTGATCTGATGGCCGGCGAGTTCGGTCAGGATCTGCAGTTTTTTCCCCGAAAGCCTCAGCCGGCAGAAGATGTTCTGGTCGGTGATTTTCAGGTCATCAACTCTGTTGACGATGATAGAGCCTTGCAGGCCGGGGGAGGCTGGATCAATATCCAACGGCAGCATCTCCTCGATGGCCTGGGACAGAACCGATTCCGGCAGATTGAGGATAATCGTCTTGTCTTTGGGAACGCCTGCAAAGAGCTGCGCCGGTACGATCAGGGCCAGAACGAGGAAAAAGAGAAAAACAAACCTGCTCATAATGTCATCCTTTATGCGGATTGATTTCGTTTTTGGTATTGACTCATGTTACCGGCATAGTATACACGTTTTAACAAAATGGACAAATCATTGAATCACGAGACCGCTTACAGCTACGGGATTTGCTTGTATTTATACCATTTATAAAAAAAATTCCCGGAATTTTTGTCTTCCGCCATTAAAGGTTGCTTTAAAAAGGTTGCGTTAAAACCATCCGGATAACAGACAATGCCGACCCTGACAGTATCCGCCGACTGCCTTCTTGCAGAGGCGGACCCCGGCCTGAATACGGCCATCAAAGATCTGCTGACCATCGATAATCCGCAGTATGTGGCGGCGAAACGATACGGCCGCTGGATCGGCAAGAAGCTGAAACCCAAATTGTACTACTATCGGGAATCCGCACAGGGACTCCATTTTCCGCGGGGATTTTCCAACCAGGCCGTTCGCCTCTGCCGTGAGCAGACGGGGGCCTCCCCTGAAATCATCGACAAAAGACGGCTCCTCCCGGAGATCGACCTGCATTTTTCAGGGACCCTGCGCCCCTACCAGCAGATCGCAGTCGACCTGGCGGCCAGACGCTCCTTCGGGGTGCTGGAGGCCGGCACCGGCAGCGGCAAGACCATTATGGCCATGGCCCTGATCGCCATCCGTCGGCAGCCCACCCTGATCGTGGTGCATACCAAGGAGCTGCTCTACCAGTGGCAGGACCGGATCCGCGAATTCCTCGGCTGCGAGACAGGTCTTGTAGGCGACGGCCGACACCGGATTGAGCCGGTGACCGTGGCCATCGTCAACAGCGCCCGGAAAAAGTTTACGGAACTGGCGCCCCTGTTCGGGCATCTGATCGTCGACGAGTGTCACCGGGTGCCCGCCGCTCTCTTCACCGATGTGGTGTCGAATTTCGACTGTCATTATCTGCTCGGGCTCTCGGCCACCGCCTTCCGCAATGACGACGGTTCAACGAAGCTTATCTATACCTTCATGGGTGACCGGATCCACAAGATCGACCACGACGAACTCAAGGCCACCGGCGCCATCGTCAAGCCCCGGCTGATCAGGAAGGAGACCGGCTTTTCCTACCCCTACCGGGGGGATTACCATGCCCTGATCAAGGCCTTGACCCGGCATGAGGGGCGCAACCGGATGATTATCGACGACATCCGCCGGGCGGCGGATGACAGCGGCACCGTGCTGGTCGTCTCCGACCGGGTGGGCCACTGCGAGATCTTCGAGCGCCACCTGCGGGAGGCGGGGGTGACCGTGGCCCTTTTGACCGGCCAGACGCCCGCCGAGGAGAGGGCCGCCATCGTCGAGGCCGTCCAGCAGGGGGAGGTGCAGGTCCTGGTCGCCACCATCCAGCTTATCGGCGAGGGCTTCGACTGTTCCGGGCTCTCCAGCCTCTTTCTGACCACCCCCATCACCTTCGAGGGCCGGCTATTGCAGGTCATCGGCAGGATCATGCGGCCGGGAAAAAACAAAGAGGCCCGGGT
>JAJYAX010000374.1 GCA_021779275.1 Deltaproteobacteria bacterium
CGGCCATGGCCTTCGGTGGTGTACAACCGGGCGACTTCAAAAAGATGTTGATGTATAATAAGAATCGTATCTTCGCGTTTGTAAACGCACTCGGTGATGTAGGAACCGAGTGGGCCGTTGCCGCAGCTGGTTGCGTTAACTGGGGATTCCCGACCTTGGCCGATACGGACATTCCGGAGATTCTTCCCACCGGTATCTGTACCTATGAGCATGTTGTCGCCAATGTCGCTCATAAGGATATCTGTCAAAAATCTGTTGAGGTACGAGGTCTTAAGATCAATGTCACGGAGATCAATATTCCGTGCTCGTTCGGACCTGCCTTTGAGGGCGAGCGTGTCCGCGGCGGTGATCTTCATGCTCAGTGCGGCGGTGGAAAGACCCAGTGTACCGAGCTTGTCAAGATGGCCGAGATGAATGAGATCGAAGACGGTAAGGTTGTTGTTGTCGGTCCGGACATCGCGGATGTAAAGCAGGGCGGAACCTTCCCGCTTGGAATTTTTGTCCAGATCGCCGGACGTGAGTTCCAGACGGATTTTGAGCCGATCATGGAACGTCAGATCCATCATCTGATCAACTATATCCAGGGCATTATGCATATCGGACAGCGTGATATCTCCTGGGTCCGTATCAGTAAGGCGGCCATTGAGAAGGGTTTCACCCTGAAGGACATCGGCGTTGTTCTTCATGCCAAATTCCATCAGGACTTCAAAAAGATCGTTGATAAAGTTCAGGTTACGCTTTTCACCAAAACGGAAGATGTGGACAAGCTGACGGCTCGAGCTCGGGATGAGTATCATACCCGTGACGCCCGTGTGGATAAAATGACGGATGAAGATGTCGAGACCTTCTATTCCTGTACGCTTTGTCAGTCCTTCGCACCCAACCATGTCTGTACGGTAAGTCCTGAAAGGACCGGTCTCTGTGGCGCTTACAACTGGATGGATTGCAAGGCCGCTTTCGAGATCAATCCAACCGGGCCTAATCAGCCGATCGAGAAGGGCAAGGTCCTCGACCCGAAACTGGGCCGATTTGAAGGTGTCGATAAATTCGTTAAGGCAGCCTCCAAGGGCGGCATCGAGACCTACAACTTGTATTCCATGGTCCAGGCGCCTATGACCACCTGTGGTTGCTGCGAATGTATTGCGGCGATGCTGCCCCAGTGTAATGGTGTGATGACCGTCGGTCGTGATTATACCGGGGATACACCCTCCGGCATGAAGTTCACTACGCTGGCTGGTGTTATGGGCGGCGGCGCATCTTCTCCCGGATTTGTCGGTCACTCCAAGTTCAATATCACTCAGGGTAAGTTCCTTCTGGGCGATGGCGGACTTCTTCGGATGGTCTGGATGCCGAAAATCGTCAAGGATGAGATCCGCGACAGACTTAATGCACGCGGGAAGGCAATGGGTATTGAGAATTTCGCCGACATGATAGCCGACGAAACCGTGGGAATCACCGAAGAGGAAATCTTGCCCTTCCTTCAGGAGAAAGGTCATCCGGCTCTCAGCATGGAACCGCTTATTGGTTAATGAATTTATCCAGGTAAGGTAAACGGTCGGGATAGTTCTTCTCGACCGTTTATAAATTCTATTACCTTGATATAAAAATAAGGAGATAACAGAAATGGCGTTAACTGGTATTCAAATTTTCAAACTCCTCCCCAAGACAAACTGTAAGGAGTGCGGGGTTCCCACATGTCTTGCCTTTGCCATGAATCTTGCATCATCAAAGGCCGAACTGGATTCTTGCCCATATGTTTCCGATGAAGCGCGCGCCCAGCTTGCCGAGGCATCCGCTCCTCCTATTCGTCCTGTTTCCATTGGAAAAGGCGTGCGGAAAAAAACAACCGGTGGTGAGACTGTTCTTTACCGTCATGAAAAGACGTTTTTCAACCCGACAATGTTTGCCGGTATCATTACCTCCGACACCAGTGCTGCCGACCTTGAAGCAAAGCTCAAGATCTGGAATGCTATTCAATATGAACGCGTAGGGCTTAATCTCCGACCTGAGCTTGCCGCTCTAAAGGATGTGAATGGAGATAAGGCCGCCTTTGCAAATCTTGCCAAGATCATAGCTGAAACATCCGAGTTCAATCTTATTCTGATGAGCGAGAATGCGGATGTGATTAAGGCTGCCGTCGCCGCCTGCGGATTTAAACGACCGCTTGTCTACGCTGCGACCGCGGCTAATGTTGACGCCTTTGGCGCCATAGCCCTGGAAAATGATCTGCCGCTGGCAGTGAAAGCCGACTCTGTTGAGGGCGTTATCGCTTTGACGGATAAACTTGTGGGCATGGGAATAAAGGATCTGGTCATAGATTCGGGCTCCCGCGAACTCAAGCAGGCCCTGGCCGATCAGGTAGCGATACGACGTGCAGCACTGAAGGACGGTAATCGCTCTCTCGGATTCCCGACTATTTCTTTTCCCTGCGAGATGGCTTCAAATCTGGACATGGAGGCCCTCATTGCCGCCCTGTATGTTTCCAAGTACGGTGGAATCGTGGTCCTCTCGGATTTGACGACCGAGGTTATGTTCCCGTTGATGCTCGAAAGGTTGAACATCTACACTGACCCGCAGAGACCGATGACCGTCACCGAAGGCATTTTTGAAATCGGCAACCCGAACGAGAATTCTCCAGTCCTTGTGACAACGAATTTCGCCTTGACCTACTTTATTGTCTCCGGCGAGATTGAGGCCAGTAAGGTTCCAGCCTGGCTGCTTATCAAGGACTCCGAGGGGCTCTCCGTTATGACAGCCTGGGCTGCCGGTAAATTCGGTGGCGATGATGTCGGCGCATTTGTGAAAAAATCCGGAATAATGGACAAGGTTAAACACACCGAGGTCATTATTCCCGGGTATGCAGCAGCCATTGCCGGGGACGTGGAAGAAGAGCTTCCCGGCTGGACGGTAACCGTTGGTCCTCGTGAGGCTGCGCATCTTGCGGGATTTTTAAAGGCACGGCAATAAAAGCCTGATCGTTTGTTGACTGATGTTGAAATAGAAAGACAGGATGTAAAAACCAACAGTGAGGGATTGGCAATGTACAGTGTCTCACTGTTGAATGCTGCTGATTACA
>JAJYAX010000375.1 GCA_021779275.1 Deltaproteobacteria bacterium
TGCCTTAGAGGTGACATAGGATTTTCTCCTTGGGCTATGGTTCTTTCTTTCGGGTGGGTTTCATGAGAGTATTTATAGCAACTAGCTGAAGTAATTGCAATAACAATCATTACAAAGTCAAATTAATTCCGGCCTGGTATAGGCCCTATTTTGAGTTTGCAGTACAGACGGGCCTGCGCCCCTCGGAACAGGTCGCCTTGAAATGGGATGCCATAGACGGTGAATATATCCACATTGAACTGAGCAGAGTCCGGAACTTCGAGAAAGACGATCTGAAAACTCATGAGAGCAGACGGAGAATCCAGTTGAGGCCGACACTCAGACATATTCTTGAGCAGCAAAAAGAGCTGTCAAAGAAATTTGAGAGTCCCTATGTCTTTGTCAATTCATACGGAAGGCCGATCTTGCAGGACAAGCTGCGTGAACTCTGGGCCAAGGTGATGCGGGGTACGGATCTCCCGTATCGGCGCATGTATGAAACCCGGCATACGTTCGCATCCTGGGCGCTTGCTCTGGGGGAAACTCCGGAATGGGTGGCCCGGACACTTGGCCATGTCGATACCTCGATGGTGTATAAGACCTATGGTCGGTACATTCCCAACCTCACCAAGATGGACGGCTCGGCAATAGAAAGACAATTTGCAGAGTCTGAAAACAGAAATGGCAGCGATTGTGGTCACAATTGTGGTCACAATCGTGATTTTGAAGGCTGCCAATCTGTAATAACGATCTGAAATCGTTATATTTATAACTGGTGGAGGCGGCGGGAGTCGACCCGCAGCACCCCCTATAAACATTGGGCTTCAGGCCTGCCTGGGAAAGAAACGGGAACGTTCCCACTTTTTCCCATCTCTAAAGATAGCTTGACAGCTATATAGCTCAAAGGTTATATTTTATCATGAAATGGGAAATCGAATACACCGATGAATTTGAAAAATGGTGGGAGACATTAACCGAAGAGGAACAGGAATCGGTTGCCGTTTCTGTCGGTCTTCTAGAAATCATGGGGCCGAACCTTCCCCGGCCCCATTCGGATACGGTTAAAGGTTCACGGTTCAACAATATGAAAGAACTACGGACCCAGCATGCCGGCAATCCCTACAGAACCCTCTATGCCTTTGATCCAAGAAGAACGGCAATTCTATTGATTGGGGGAAACAAGACCGGCAACAATAATTGGTATCATATCTTTGTCCCTATTGCAGATGAACTTTATTCAAAGCATTTGAAAGAATTGGATAAAGAGGAGGACTAATCCATGGCAAAATCATTTACTTTTCTTAAAGATAAACTCTCTGATACGAGCAAGGCGAGCATTCAGGAACGGGTAAAAGCTGCTCTTGGGGAAATGCCCCTTTCCGAACTTCGTCAGGCCCGGAAATTCACTCAACAACAGATTGCCCAGTCTTTAAAAATCAAACAGGCCTCGGTTTCAAAAATGGAAAGTCAGACTGATATGTATATTTCCACTATCCGGAAATATATTGAAGCCATGGGGGGAGAGTTGGAAATTGTGGCTAAGTTTCCAGAAGGAAACGTGAAAGTAGAAACCTTTGAACGCATTTAAATAATAGCGGTTGTCTCTAACAAAACTGGTAACCGCTCGCAGACGATCA
Source organism: Deltaproteobacteria bacterium (assembly GCA_021779275.1). Taxonomy (GTDB): domain Bacteria; phylum Desulfobacterota; class Desulfobulbia; order Desulfobulbales; family Desulfocapsaceae; genus CAIUQR01. The sequence continues at coordinate 1,617 of JAJYAX010000375.1, forward strand.
ATCCAGCACTCTAGTAATCTTCAGGTCTTCTGTGTATCCACATTGTCGTATTTTTCTCGTCTATTTCATTACTTACTATAATATCAAGTAAATTTTTGGTTCCATTTTCATAACAGGCGTGATAGGGTTTTCTGATCACGCTTCAAAGCTATCACTATCAGATCCCAGGAATACAGAAACGAGAAAATCATGATGATCGCATTTGGAATTTCCTCCCTCTTTTTCGCCATTCTTGGTGTTTTTATACCGCTGGCTGGAATATTTATTACCGGCATATCCGGTTTTCTTGCCTGGATGTCGGCAGGGAAAGGAACACCTCTGGGAGCTGCTGCGGTTATCATCAATCTTATTAATATCTTCCTGCTTTCACCCGGTTACATGCTGGTAGTCGGCTTGGAGGCTCAACATCGCACACCGGATCAATCGAAATCCTTCACAATCTGGATGATTGTTCTCTTTATTCAGATCTCAGCGATTGTTGTTTTTATTGTGAATTTCGCAATGGACCGAGTTGATTTTAAGGTACTTTTAAGAGCATTGACAAACGAGAGGCCCAGGAAAAAATACTCAGATCAATCTGGGCCTGGCACGAAAAGCGATCAGAAAGGACCTGAATCAAATACTACCGATTCAGCTTCAGACAATGAACCGGAAGAAACGGTGAGTCCGCTTACGAAAACATTGGTATATAAAATTCATGGGGGGAAAAAACCCGGCGGTAAATTCTGGGGGAGTGAATTCGGCAATACTCAGAGAAATCTTGAGGATATCGCCTTTGATGGATCACGGCCGCATCGTGCTTTTCTTTCAGAAAAAAAAGCTCGGTTAAAAATGTATTCAATTGTTATTTCATGCATTGTCCTTGTCTTTATGCTGGTGTCTCTCAGGCCGGATTTATTTCCTTTCCTGAAATACTCCAGCGTCTTCAACGTGTTCAGTAAAACGTTCCCTGATAATTATCTCGACCGATTCAAAACGGAACAACCACGGCCAGCCGCTCCTCTTGAGGAGAAAAAACAGACTCCGGTCCAGGTTTCCACTGGAAATTATACATCCCCGCAAGCTCCAATTGTAAACTACGAAGGGCAACTCCCCTCGAACAACCCTTATCGGGATTATAGTGAAAAAGGGAACTCTGGCACTCAAAATTCCCCTGGCCAGAACACAACAACCAAAAAAGAACTCTGGTATATCATCGAACTCCAAAACGGTGAAAACATAATAACGCAGAATGCCTTTGAAAAGGATGGCATTATAACGGCATCGGGCTCTGATGGGAGAAGGAGATTTTTCAGAAGAAATGACATTAAAGGTGTTAAAAAAACAATGCTGTAATACCCTAAAAGTCGGATAAAGCGTACACTATTTGGTATCCACTCCCAAGTACTTCAAGAGCAGCCTATCTCTGGCCACTGATTCAGTGGACCAGCGATAGCTGCCCATGACAGTCTGTACCTTT
>JAJYAX010000376.1 GCA_021779275.1 Deltaproteobacteria bacterium
GCGGATGATCTTCTCACTGTTATTGATACCGGTGCTGCCTCCGGCAGGCTTGGTGTCATTGCCTTGCTCGTCGCCCGGTATGCAAGGACAGTGGAGGATGCCAGCCTTGTCCTCTCTCAGGCCCGTTTTCTTGTGGAAAACGCCAGGGAATATGTGTTTATCGATGTGCTGCGCTATCTTGTGGCCGGTGGCAGGGTGTCGCGGACCGGCGGGTTTTTCGGCGATCTGCTGCATATGAAGCCGGTGATCAGCCCGACACCGGAAGGGGTCAAGAAGGTCGGCCTGGTCCGCAATCGCGACGCGCAGATAGCCTTTGCTTCGGGCAAGGTAGGCCTTGAGGCCGCCGGTTGGAAGGATGTGCTGGTGCTCCTGCAATATTCGGACAACAGGGAGTGGGTGGCGGAGGTGGTGCAGCCGCGGATCCGGGCCTGTCTGCCCGGGGCGGAGATTTTGACCGGGCCTCTTTCCCTGACCTCCGGCGTGCACATGGGGCCGGGCGCCTGGTCGATAGCCTTCGCGCCGGTGGCCTGAGATGAGGGTCTCGGTTATTATTCCGGTCTATAACCATCAGGAGCGTGTGGCCGAGGTCATTGGACAGGTCCTGCAGCTTGGTCTGCCGGTCTTTGTCGTTGATGACGGCTCCACCGATGATACTCCGGCCGTCCTTGCCGCCCTGCAAGGGATCACCGTCCTTCGCCACCCGGTCAACCAGGGCAAGGGGGCCGCCCTGCTCACCGGGATGGCCGCCGCCGCACCCCTCTGCGACTGGGCCTTGACCCTTGATGCCGACGGTCAGCACCTGCCGGCCGACGGCAGGGCCTTCCTGGAGGTCGCCCGGCGCGGCGAGCGGGTGATTGCGGTCGGCAACCGGCAGGGGATGGCCGGGGAAAACGTGCCCTGGACCAGCAGATTCGGCCGGGGGTTTTCCAATTTCTGGGTATGGGCGTCTGGCGGTCCCTGGATTGCCGATTCGCAGTCCGGTTTCCGGCTCTATCCTCTACCTGAGGCCATTCATCTCGGCGTCCGGGCCCGCCGGTATCAGTTCGAGGTGGAGATACTGGTACGGGCCAGGCGCCGCGGCATCCGGGTTGTCGAGGTGCCGGTTACGGTTGTCTACCAGCCAAAGGGCGTGCGCGTCAGCCATTTTCGCCCATGGACTGATTTCTTGCGGAATTCAGCCACCTTTTCCCGGCTGATCTTTTCGCGGTTCTTTCCGGGTGGCCGCTAGCAGATGAGAATCGATTTCCATAGACTGCTGGTGCAGTCGGCCAACCGGCTGGGTCCATGGCTCTTTGTCGTCGTCTCCAGGATCATCGCCGCCGGTTTTTTTCTTCTGCCCCGGCGCAGCAGGGAGAGCAGCCGCTTCTATGCCCTGCTCTATCCGGAGCGAGGAAGACTGTATCACCTCTGGTGCGCATTCCGGCAATTTCAGAACTTTACCACCATTCATTATGACCGCTACCTGGCCAATCAGGGACGGCCCACAGCCTTTACTGTCCAGGGGATGGAGCGTCTGGAGGCGGCTGTCGGTAGATCAGGGGCCATCCTCCTGATGTCGCATTTTGGCAACTGGGAGATGGCGGCCCGCCTCCTTATGCGAGAGCGGCAGGATCTCCGGCTGCTGCTCTATATGGGCGTCAAGGAAAAGGAGGGGGTGGAAAAGACGCAGAAAGAGGAGCTGCGCCGGGCCGGGGTCACCATCATTGGTGTTGACCGGGATGGCGGTTCGCCCTTTGCCGTGGTCGACGGTGTCAGGCTGCTGCGGGAAGGCGGCATCGTGTCCATGACCGGCGATATTGTCTGGAGGGCGGAACAGCGATGTCTGCAGGTCCGCTTTCTCGGGGGGATCGCCCATCTGCCGGAGGCCCCTTTCGTCTTGGCCCTGGTGGCGGATGCCCCGATCTATGTCTTTTTCGCCACTCGCACCGGGACGAACAGCTATAGCCTGGTCCTGTCGGAACCCATAACCGTGCGGGCAGCCACCAGAGGAGACAGGAAAAGGGCCATTGCCGACGCAGCCCAGCGCTATGCCGATCTCCTGGCAGAGGCCTTGCGGGCCCATCCCCTGGAATGGTACCATTTTACGCGTTTTGTCCACCTTCCTGAGGAGGGACCCGCCCCGCGACCCGTGCCCGGTGATTGAGGGTAATCGCAAGAAATCGCGTGATCGTATACGGAGAAAAAACGGACGGCTATTATTTTCTTTTCCTTTTACAGGAAATAAGAGTAAGATTCCCACTCGTTTGCACTCTTAGCTTCTAAAACATGTGACCATAACGGCCTGCAATGACCAGAGATGAACTGCAAGAAAAAATCCTGACCATCCTTGTCCAGGATTTTGAATTTAAGGACCCGAAGCTGGATGACAATCTTAGGGACGTTCATGGCTTTGACAGTATAGACGCCATTGAATTGCTGGGTAAAGTCGAACTGATCTTCGGTTTCTCCCTGACGAGAGACGAGAAGGAAAAGGCCATGGAGATCCGGACCATCAACGATATCCTCGATTATCTGGAAGGAATCCGGCAGGGCCGCGCCGGCTCAAAGACGCCTCTCTCCTGACGATGAAGCGGCGCGTTGTCATCACTGCCTGTTCGGCGATCACTCCCATCGGTTACGGGAAGCAGGCCATCGTCGACAGTCTCAGACAGGGAAGATCAGGCGTCAGACCTCTCCGCGATGACGGCCTCCTGACCAGCCACATTCATTCACGCGTATTCGGTACGGTTGATTATCCCATTGCCTATGATTTCACCCGCTCCCAGCGAAAGACCATGGGGCCGGTGGCCTATTACGCCTGTCAGGTGGCAAAGGATGTCCTGTCCGCCTCCGGTCTTACCCAGGAATTCATCACCTCCGGGCGGCTCGGCGTGGCCTTTGGCTCCACCCATGGCAGCCCGACTGTCCAGCGGGATATATACAAGACCTTCTTCCAGAACCTGGAGGATGAATTTTCCTCCATCGGCGCGGTCGATTATCTCCGCTCCATGGTCCATACCACAGCCGTCAACATCACCCGGATGTTCGGCATCACCGGCCGGGTGATCGCCTCCTCC
>JAJYAX010000377.1 GCA_021779275.1 Deltaproteobacteria bacterium
CCGTTGCATGGTCAGAGCAGTTTTTACGGGCAAGGTGCTCTTCTCAACCACAATCTTGTCTGACTCGGCATGTTCTCTGATCTGTCGGGCGGTCTTTTCCCAGTATTGAAGATCTGCGGCCATCCCAGCCCCGGCCCCAAATTCTTTGGTAGGTGTGTTAACCCCTACAAAAATTATATCGGCTTCCTTGATGGCATTTATAACATCGGTACTGAAAAAGAGGTTTCTGCCCCGAGTTGCTTTGACCAATTCGTCAAGACCAGGTTCATAGATCGGAAGTTGTTCAGAGTTCCAAGCTGCAATCCGCTCCGGATTGATGTCAACTGCAGTGACTTTGTAGTCAGGGCACTTGGCTGCAATCATTGCCATGGTAGGACCACCCACATATCCGGCCCCAATACAAATTATATTCTTGGTGAATGTCATTGAGTCTTCTTTTGTCTCCGGAACAACAGTTAGTGCCTTGTGTGTTCAGGGCACGTTGGCGCAAAACAACCTATTTCTTTGAATAGTGTTCTATCTCCCGCAACTCCTCCTGACTGATCAGATAATTGACCCGCCGAGGTCGTTATTCCAAGAATACTCGCCACCTCGGCACCCGAATATGCAGAAGGAAGGGACGCTGGTGCAAAACAACCTATCTCTTCGAATACTGCTCTATCTCCGACAATTCCTCCTGACTGACCAGATGATTGACCCGCCGAGGTCGCAAGCCGATGCAGTCGATCTCAATTTCAGTTTCCGGTTTATACCCCAATGAGCCTGATCAGGTCAATGGCCAGGTTGGCAATTTTTAACGGCTGCCTCATCTTCAACAAGAAGACTTCCCAGCCGATCCCCATGCCCAGCCCTGGTGGATGAGTTGGGCGGCCTCTTCCATGGATATGAAGTAGCGTGTGATCTCCGGGTCGGTAACCGTTACTGGGCCACTGTGTTCAATCTGATATTTGAACAAGGCTCTGCCGTGAACTGCATTTTTTAAATTAGCCCCTTCCTTTCAGCTTTTCCTTGATCCATACGGGGTGGCGGCGTATGGGAATCGCTTCGCAAACATTCGGTGAAGACCATACTTTCTTTCATGAATGCCTGAGTAGATTATCAGGGACTCGATATCGGTCAGTTTCTTGTCCTGACGCTCAGTGGATGTCGCCGAGGCTTCCACATTATTTCCTGCAGCAATTCTGGGAAGAAGATTGGCAAAGACGATAAAAATAATATCGAGGAGGACGATCCAGAAATTTTTCCTTGAAATAAGACTGCGAAAACTCCTGGATTGTTCAGACAGCATTGCAGTAAAGACAGTTCCCATATGTTCTTCCCCGGATAGAACTATTGGTCATTATCTGAGTTGAATCGCAGCTTATGAGTTATCTATATCCCGTTGATTCCTTTAACGCTATATTTTTTCGGATCTTCCCCCGATAAAGCTCGACCCCTTCCAACGATATGGTTAGGCAAAATCATGGCCGAATGTTGCTTTGCCATTCCCCGGTCTTGTGTGATCATCTTCTTTTCGCCATAGGAAGAAGATCCTATGATCTTTAAAACAAAAAAGGGAAAGCGCAATTGATATTCGCTCTGGTTTCGACAACGGCACCGTGGTATACTTATCATCAAGTAACTACTACGAATAAATGGAGCACCTTCATGGATTTCCACCTTGTTTTTGAAAAGGTCATCTCTTCTTTCGAGAAAGAGGAGCTTCACTATGGACTGATTGGGGGGTTTGCTCTGGGGGTTATGGGAATTCTTCGAGCCACCATGGATATTGACCTTCTTCTCCTTATCGACGATCTCGACAAAGCGGATGAAATCCTCACTGGTTGTATGTATTCATGTGTCCGCCGATCCCCGCATTTGTCGCAATATACATCAGGATTTAAACAACTTGGAAGTATCGACATCCTTTATGCCTCGAAAACGATCTCAAAAGAAATGCTATCGAGAGCAGAACGATTCAGGGTATTCGATGAATATATGATCCCCGTGCTTTCTCCAGAGGATATCATTGGTCTCAAGGTCCAGGCTATAGCCAATGATGCGCAAAGAGAGGCGACCGATATTGTGGATATGCGACTGTTACTTGAATATCAGCTGCAAAGAAAAAGGCTTATTGACTGGGAACTTCTGGAGGAGTATTTTTCACTTTTTAATAAAGAGGCCTTGCTGACCACCCTCAAAAAGGACTTTTCATGAAACTTTCCGATCAAGCCAAGAAAGAATTGCTCAATTTCTCCCAGACTGACGAATTCAAATCATTGGAGAAAAAAATTTTCGCGGAGAATTCCGGAACCGTACAGGCAACAAATCAATTTACCGACTTTATTCAGTTCCTTCACAAAATGGCCGACCATCCAACCAGAGAGCCCCGCCCTATAAAGGGCGATTTCAAATTTTAAATCAAACCTTACCTGTTTTGCACAGCATCCAGAACACTGGTTACAGAGAAGACCCCTCGCCGTTTAATATCATTAGCTGTGATTGTCGGCATAACGAACCATCCTTGTCTACGCTTTTCTATGTGGTACCATAAGCGCATCAAAAGCACTGCCAAGGGCGCGCTTGTGAGCCATATGTCGGTCAAGGCAGGGCAGGAAAAAGGGGCTCATTTTTTGTATCTGCAAGGGTTCAGGGACTTGCTTTTCGTTGATAGAATACCTTTCCTACCCGATCAATATGCCGTGCCAGCTCTTGCTCGGTGATCTCTTCATAATGAACGATATCAAAAAAATAGGGGAGGGATGTCTCTTCATTGAGGAAAAAGGAAAGCCCGGCGACACACGACTGATCGATGGCCGGTCCCTTTATCGCAATGTCGACATCGGAGCCGGGTTTAAAATTTCCCTTGGCCCGGGAACCAAAGACCATGGCCTCATCTATCTGGGGAAATTGTCCAAGGACATGGAGGATTTCATCAATATCACCCTGCCGCAGGCCGTACCTCATTGACCGGCCTTTTTGCTGAAGTCATGAAAGAGTTTTCTGAGAAACGGGAAGTAGAAATCGCGGATCTTCTTTTCAACCGCAATTGCTATCTTCTCCTCATAGGTAT
>JAJYAX010000378.1 GCA_021779275.1 Deltaproteobacteria bacterium
GCAAATAAGGAAAAATAGGAGCCTGGTCCCTTTTAAATATCCATTCAAGGAGATTGCATCATGACAATATCAGCACCGTTTTCCTTCCTCGGGGCGGGAGACATCCTTCTCGATATCCTGGCAGACGACGGATCGTCAACCGGTCTGCAGGTCAAGGGAGACAGCCCGGATTTTACCTTCAAGACCGATGCCGACGTGAAACAACAGACCAAACATGGCCGCGACAACTATGGTCAGGTCGGGGCCTCCGCCTCGCTGCCGAAACCGGCGACGCTGGCTTTCACGATGAACGAAGTCGATGCGGAGCTGTTCGCCGCCGCCATGTACGGCACAAGTTCCGCCCTCACCCAGAGCTCAGGCACACTTACCGACCAGCCGGTAACGACCAAGGCCGACCGCTATGTCGAGATCGGTAAACGGATGCTCAGCGACGTGGTCGTGAAAAATACGGCGGGAACAACCACCTATGTGCTCGGCACGGATTATCTGATCAATCCCCGGCTCGGCCTGATCATGGCCCTGTCGACGGGAGCAATCACAGCCGGGATGAGCGTCAAAATCTCCGGATCCTATGCCGCCATCAACGGCACCACAATCGCTGCCATGACCAAGAGCCAGGTTCTGGCCCGGGTCATGGTCGACGGCGTCGAATTCTCGTCCCGCCGTGATTTTATTTTCGACGCGCCCCGGGTGCGACTGACCGTCAACGGCGATATCCCCGTCAAGGGTGACAATTTCGCCCAGGTGAAGTTCACCGGCACCATGGAGACGCCGGCCGGTTTTGACGCCCCCTTTGTCTTCGACTGGCTGAGCTAGGATTTTTAACGGTAATTTCAACATGCTTTAAAGGAGGGAATATGAGCCGCAAGGTGAAGTCCATCCCTATCGAGGGAAGGGGAGAGGTGACGGTCAAGGAGGTGACGCCCTGGGCCGTCTATACCGCCTTCAACAGCGAGGACAAAAAGGCAGAGATCGTGACCCTTCTGGCTGACGCCATCGACAGGCCCTGGGATGAGATCAAGACCTGGTATCCTTCCGAGCAGGAGGTCCTGCTCGACGGGTTTATGGAGGTCAACAAGAGTTTTTTGTCGATGGCCTCCAAACTGAAGGTCGAAAAGCTTCTCGGCACGATCGTCACTCAGACCCTGAACGACTTGCCCGATGTATTTGCCAGCTTATTCAAGCAGGCCATGGAGAAGCAGCGTGGCGCTACGGCTGGGGCTTCTTCCTGATCGCCCTGGAGTCTCTGTTCCCCAAAGAGAATAGATGACGGCTATCACCGGCCTCGGCCGGTGATGAAAAAATCTACGAGATAATCAATGCCTGGAAACACCCTGGAGATGGTGCTGACCCTCAGCACCGCCAAGTTTATCGACGCGGTGAAAACCGCGGCCGCCGGTTTTACCGGAGAAGTCTCCCGGATGGCCTCATCCGCCAAGTCGGAATCCGGCGGGGTGCGGGCTGCGCTGCAGAGCGTGAATACCGGAGCCAGCACCCTGATGTCCACACTCGGGCAGTTGGCGGCAATGGCCGGCGGCGGATTTATCTTTCAAAAGCTTGCCGGCGAGGCGATCTCCTTTGATTCGACCCTGGAAAAATCACAGATAGGGCTGGCCGCCATAGCCAGGACCTTCCTTGATCTGTCCGGCAGTTCGGATCAATATGGCCGGTCGATGGATATCGCCAAGGATATCCAGAAACAGTTGCAGATTGAAGGTCTCAAGACCACGGCCACCTATCAGCAATTGCTTGTCGCCCTGCAGGAAGGAATAGGGCCTGCCTTTAAACAGGGATTCAATCCGGAGCAGGTGGTCAAGTTTACCAGCCTGATGACCCAGGCGGCGGCCAGCCTGTCGCTGCCCATGGATCAGCTGGGGCAGGAATTGCGCTCTATCCTGGACGGGACCATTGATCGGAATTCCCGCGTCGCCATGGCCCTGGGCATCACCAACGAAAAGGTCAAGGAGATGGCGGGCTCGGGCCAGCTCTTCGGCTATCTCAGCGACAAGCTCAAGGACTTTGAGCGGGCCGGAGACGCTGCGGCGCTGACCTGGACCGGGGCGCTTTCCAATATGCATGATGCTGTCCAGATGGCGCTCGGCCAGAGCTTTCAGGGGGCCTTCGACGAGGCCAAGCGGCTGATTCTGTCGATCAAAGACGCCATTGTCACTGTCGATACCGAGGCCGGAACCTTTAAATTCAGCGCGGCGATCACCGGCGGCCTGCAGAAGGCCAGCGCCGCGATCTCCGAGTTCCTGGCCGGCATCAGCCAGGCCGACGCGACGAAATATTTCAGTGTCCTGGCCGATACAGGATCGGCGATAATCGGCGTCTTCATGCAGGTGGCCGGGGTCTTCAAGGTCATCCTCGACACCTTCGGCGGCTCGATCCCGACCATCGTCAAGATGACGGCTGAGTTCCTGATCTTCCAGAAAACCTTTTCGGCCCTGCTCGGCATCCCGGGATTGTTTCTAAAAGAGTTCAAAATCCTTGGCGGATTCCTCGATGCTTTCGTGTCTTTTATAAATTTAGAAAGTTCAATCCGCAAAGTGGCATCTTCTTTCCTCCAAAGTGTCAAGAGCGGTGAGCTGTTTGCCGCAGCGCTAAATAAGGCAAAACAAGCTTGGTCGGTTTTTACGGCCTTTGTCCTGGCCAATCCAGTAACGGCCGCTGTGGCTGCCACCGTGGGTGTAGCGGCTGCGGCCTGGGCTGTCTTTGGCAAAACCAGCCTCGATGCCTCAAAGGATTATGCGGAGGTCACCCGGAGGATCGGAGAAAACCGGGATAAAATCGAAGGTCAGATCACCGCCCTGGAGAGCCTGAAAGAGACCCTGCTCTCCACAAAACCAGGAACCGACGCGCATATCGAGGCCGAGAAAAAGCTGGCGGAGGTGCTGCCTGATGCAAATATCAGCCTGGATGAGCAGGGGAAAATGCTGGCGAGAGTTGGAGAAAAAGCCGACGATAACGTTAAAAAAATTGATGCCTACCTGAAAAAGCTGAAGGAACAAGCGGATATTGACCTGGGCCTGCAGCTGGAGCAGCAAG
>JAJYAX010000379.1 GCA_021779275.1 Deltaproteobacteria bacterium
CGGGAAGACCCCGGCCAGCGGGTATTCACAGCCCTGCATCACAATGGACGAGCCGAGATAGATCAGACCACCGCATTCGGCATAGATGGGCAGACCGGCCTCGGCCGCCTGCCGGACGGAATGGCGGAAACTCTCGTTATCGGCCAGCTGCCTGGCGCTGGTCTCGGGAAACCCGCCGCCGATATAGAGCCCGTCCAGCTCCGGCAGGGCCGGGTCTTTGAGGGCGTTAACGGAGACAATCTCGGCCCCGGCCCTGGAAAGCGCCTCCAGATTTTCCGAATAATAGAACTGGAAGGCGGCGTCCTGTAGGATCCCTATCCGCAGCCTCTCCCCTCGTACCGGCTCATCAATCGATTCATCGGCCCCGGCCCAGGGCGCCGGAGGGGCGGCAATCTCCATGATACGAGGCAGATCGCAGCTCCCGGAGACGGTTTCGGCCAGAAGGGCCAGGGCCTGGCGGGTCCCCGAATACTCCTGATGGGGGATCATCCCCAGATGGCGCATCGGGAAGATATCCTTCTCCAGGCGGGGAAAAGCACCCAGCACCGGGATTCCGGTATCCTGCTCAACGGCCCGGGTGATGATGGAGCCATGCCGTGGGGTCGCAATCTGGTTCAGGATCACCCCGCGGATATTCACCCGTGCATCCAGCCTCAGACAGCCAAGGACCATGGCCGAGACCGTACGGGTCATCTTGGTGCAGTTCACGACCAGCAGTATCGGCAGCTGCAGCAGGATGGCCAGCTCGGCGGTGGAGTAGGCCCCCTCGGGATTGACACCGTCATAGAGACCGCGGTTCCCTTCGACCACGGCCAGATCCCCATCCCGGGAACGGTGGTGAAAGGAGCGCAGGATGGCGTCCTCGGTCATCAGGTACGGATCAAGATTATAACAGCTCCGGCCTGCCACCAGCTTCAGCCAGCCGGCGTCGATATAGTCGGGTCCCTTCTTAAAGGGCACGACCGTTTTCCCCTGGCCCACCAGGGCGGCTATCAGCCCCACCGTCACCACACTCTTGCCGGAACCGCCCGCCAGCCCGGCGATTACTAGTCCTTTTGTCATCATGAATCGGTATCCGCCCCTCGGCTGTCAATGTTCCGTCTTTCCATAGAGCCCCCAGACCTTCCGGTAGAGACGGCCCAGATTTGTCTCCAGCTGCAGCCGGTATTCCTCGATCCCCTCGGCCTTCAGCCCCTCCGGCACAAAGAGAGGCTCCCCATAAAAAAAATCTATCCGTGAAAACGGCTTCGGAATGACCAGCCGGTCCCAGGAATGGATGGCCCAATACCGGGAGGCCGACCAGAGCATGGGCAGGACCGGCGCTCCGGTCCTGGAGGCCAGGAGTATGGCCCCGGCCTGGACCACCTGAGGCGGGCCCTGGGAACCGTCGGCGACGATGGCGGCATGCCGGCCTTCGCCGACATACCGCATCATCTCCTTCATCGCCTGCAGGCCCTTCCTGTTTCTGGAGCCGCGCACCGGGGCAAAACCGAACAAGGGCGCCAGCCTGGCAATGTACTCACCGTCCCTGCTGGCGCTGACCATGGCCACCCCGGATTCCCGGCGCATATGATAGAAATTATAGAGAATGGCATAGTGCCAGAAGGAGGCGATAAGCGGATGTTCACGCTCCCGGCATTGTTTGCGGTAGTGTGTATCATGTTCCGTGATCCGGCAGGTGGCGAACCAGGCCTTGATCAACCAGGAGAGCAGCCGGGGGATAACGGCCAGGGAGACCCTGTGCAGCAACGTTCCTTCTTTCATCCGATCTCAATCTCCAGGAGCCGCAGGGCCTTGATCCGGTCCCGCAGCCGCGCCGCCTCTTCAAAGGCCAGTTCCTTGGCGGCCTTGAGCATCTCCTGCTCCAGCCGTGTGATCTCCTTTTCCAGCTCCCTGATCGATCCGTAAAAGGCCCCGGTCTCGGCGGCCCGAAGATCGGAATCGTCCCCGGTCACATAGCCGGCATTCTTCAGGTGCTGATGCAGGGAGTCCTTGACCTCGGATTTTATAGTTCGCGGGATAATGCCGTGTGCAATATTATGGGCCGCCTGGATCTCCCGCCGCCGTTCGGTCTCGTCAATGGTGCGCTGCATGGAGCCGGTGATCTCGTCGGCGTACATGATCACCAGGCCATCCACGTTCCGGGCGGCCCGGCCGCAGGTCTGAATCAAGGAGCGATCAGAGCGCAAAAAACCCTCCTTGTCGGCGTCCAGGATCGCCACCAGGGAGACCTCCGGGAGGTCCAGGCCTTCCCGCAGGAGGTTGATGCCGATCAGGACCTGGTATTCGCCGTTTCTGAGATCGCGGATCAGCTCGACCCGATCCAGGGTCTTGATATCCGAGTGCAGATACCGGACCTTGACATCCAGCTTCTCGTAGTATTCGGTCAGGTCCTCCGCCATCCGTTTGGTCAGCGTGGTGACCAGGACCGCCTCGTTTTTCGCCGCCCGGATCCGGATCTCGTCCAGCAGGTCGTCGACCTGGCTGACCGCCGGACGCACCTCAATGCGCGGGTCCATCAGCCCGGTCGGCCGGATGATCTGATCGACCACCCTGCCCTGGGCCTGCTCCAGCTCATAGGCCCCGGGGGTGGCCGAGACAAAGATGACCTGATTGATCCGGCTGCGGAATTCATCGAAGCGCAGGGGCCGGTTGTCCAGGGCCGACGGCAGGCGGAACCCGAAGTCCACCAGGGTCTGCTTGCGCGATCTGTCCCCGTTGTACATCCCGTTCAGCTGCGGCACGCCGATATGCGATTCATCGATGAACAGGAGATAGTCCTCCGGAAAATAATCGAGCAAGTTGGGCGGCGGAGCGCCTGCCGGGTTGCCGGTCAGATGGCGGCTGTAGTTCTCAATCCCGTTACAGTAGCCCAGCTCCTGGATCATCTCCAGATCGAACATGGTGCGCTGCTCCAGCCGTTGCGCCTCGACCAGCCGGTTCTGGCTGTGGAAGGCCTCCAGCCTCTCCTTCAGCTCCGTCTTGATGGTCTCCATGGCAATCTGCAGCCGGTCCTTGGAGGTGACGAAATGGCTGCCCGGGAAA
>JAJYAX010000380.1 GCA_021779275.1 Deltaproteobacteria bacterium
AGCTCCTGCAGGAAAAAGAGGTTGTCTCCCACGACCTTTCTCCCGAGGAGATTGCCCGGATGATGGTGGCGCAGCCGGTCTCCCTGGAGCAACAGAGCGGGTCAACCATCAGGATTGACGGTATCGATGATATGCTGATCAAGATCAGTCAGTGCTGTAATCCTGTACCGGGTGATCCTATCGTCGGTTTTATCACCACCGGTCGCGGGGTCTCGATCCATAATGCGGAATGCGCCAATCTGCACAGCACCGATCCCCGTCGCTGGCTGGAGGTCTCCTGGTCGGGAAAGGATCGCGGCCAGCACCGCGTCGAGCTCCATATCTCAGCCGAGAACAGGCGAGGCATCCTCGCCGACATCAGTTCGGCTATCAGCTCGGATAATGCCAATATCGTCGATATTTCCGCCCATACCACCCCCGATGATGTTGCCGATCTGCATCTTGCCATCGAGGTCGAAAATCTCGGCCATCTGCAGGTGGTGATCCAGCATCTTCGTCAGATGGAGCATGTCCTCACTGTGAGAAGGACCTGAAGGGGATTGCCCGGAGGCAAGGAGATTGTGACAGCCTCTTCCGACCGGAGAGCGCATGAAAAAGAGGATTATGGTGGGCATCTGTGCTGTCTGTGGCAATGAGGGTGAGGCGGGGACGCAGGTCTGCAGGTTTTGCGGGGCCAGACAGGAACCGGGCTGGCAGGGGAAGGGGGGCTTCCTACACAAGACCGTCAACCTTGAGCATGGCCGTCCCTTTGCAGAAACGGCCATCAGAAAACTTCTGAGCGAAATCCGGGCGGCGAAGTGTGAGCGGGTCAGGGTCTTGACGCTGATCCACGGGTACGGGTCCAGCGGCAAAGGTGGGGTAATCAAGAGCGAGTGTCGGAAAAATCTGGACTATCTCCGCAGTACCGGGGAGGTCAAGGACTATATCCCGGGGGAAGAATTCTCCAGTAGATCGGGGGTGGTGAAGGCCTGGCTGCGACGTTATCCTGAACTTGCAAACAACACAAATCTGGACAGGCATAACCCTGGAATTACCCTGGTTATCCTGCAATGAGCCGTTATTGCACCACCTCGTTCGGCTATCTTGCACGATACTCAGTGAATAAAGAAAAAGAATAGAGTAAAAGGAAAACGTGCTGATGGTCTTGTCCGGAAAGCAAGAATGACTACCATGAGCAGAGGCGTATTGGAATTGAGAAATGAAATTATCTGGAAATGGCGATGTCCATTGAGGGATATTTTGTCGTAATACTGTTTTATTAGTTATGTCCGTCAAGGAATAAATTTAACGAGATAAAGGAGTGGTATGAAGAAACTAATCGGTTGTATCGTAGCCTGTTTGTTTCTGGTGCCCAGTGGGGTTTGGGCCGATGAACAGGGAAAGAAGGCAGGGGATCTCAAGACTTTTCAGGAAAAATTGAGCTATAGCATGGGCCTGGATGTCGGGACCTATTTCAAGGGGATCGGGGACGAGATACAATTCGAGACCCTCCTTCGGGGTATTGAGGATGCGTTCAAGGGCAATCCGAAACTCCTGACCGCCGAGGAAATGGCGACGGTGCAGAAGGAGTTCGCCCAGAAGATGAAGGTTCGCCAGGAAGAGAACCTGGCCAAGATGAAAGAGACCAATAAAAAACTGGGCACTGCTTTTTTGGCTGAGAACGGCAAGAAAAAAGGAGTCGTGACCACCAAAAGCGGTCTGCAGTATGAGGTGATAAAAAAAGGCAACGGGCAGAGGCCCAAGGCCGCTGATAAGGTGAAGGTTGATTATGTCGGCAAACTGATAGATGGCACCGAATTTGATAATTCGATCAAACGGGGAGAACCGGCCGTGTTCGGCGTCGATCAGGTTATCCCGGGCTGGAGCGAGGCGCTGCAGCTTATGGATGTCGGTTCCAAATATCGTATAGTGATTCCCGCCGAGCTTGCCTACGGCGAGCACGGCGCACCACCGGTTATTGAGCCCAATGCCGTCCTGGTCTTTGAGGTGGAATTGCACTCCATTGAACCGGAAAAGAAATAACCGTCTTTGAACCGGCGCCCGGCCGGGCTTCAGTACCCTATTGACACGGCCATGGAGAGGTGATCTTCATGGCCGTTTTTTTTAGCCGTTTTTTGAGAAATGCATGGCCTTCAAACCTTCCAGCAGGACAAAACGTCCCATGGGGATAAGTTCGCAGGGAAAGGATCCCACGAAGAGGGGGTTGTCGCAGAGTCCGCCGGAGAGATAGAGAACCGAAGGCCTGCCTGAGAAATTGAAGGCGTTGAGGGCGATGCCTTTAACGAAACGGGCCACCGCCGCCGACTCATTCTCGCCGCCAACCACCGCATCAAAGATATGACTCATCCCCAGGACCCCGCAGGTAACCGAGAACGAGGTGGCGGGCACTTGGAGGGCTGCAAAATCAAGAGAGTAATATCTTTCGAGAAGTTCGATAGTAAAGCCCATGGAGGCGCCGCATTCGGCGTTCCAGCCCATATCCTTGACCTTTCCCTTCTCATAGCGGATGTATTTAATATCCCTGCTGCCGCAGTCAAGAAGCGTGAAGCTGCCGCCGGGGATCAGAACCTCGCCTCCCTTGGCCAGGGCGGTCAATTCGTTCACATAGTGATCGGCGTAGCGTTTGCCGTTGTGTCCGGTGGCGAGATCGACCCGCAGGGACTGCTTGAGCTCGCGCGTTGGGAGTAAGGTGGGGGACCCCGTGGCTAGATCCAGAAACTTGCAATAGGATGTGCCGAAATCAGCCAAGAGCATGTGTGACACCGGAGAGTTCGAGAAAGGCCTGGATCTTTGCTTTGGCGCTGTTGCCGGCGGCCACATCACAGTCCAGATAGAGACCGCGCGGGTGGCGGTTTGCCAGATGTCTGGCCAGGGCGGTCTTGGCGCAGAAGGACTGGGCGAAAAAGACGGTGGGTATCTCAGGGTTGAAATATTCTTCCAGCGGCCTGTTGTCCGGGGTCTTGTTCTCCATGCAACGGGTCCAGCCATAGATATGGGTTGTCTCCGGAAACAGCCTGAGGAACGAAAAATCTCTGGGCGGCACC
>JAJYAX010000381.1 GCA_021779275.1 Deltaproteobacteria bacterium
GCCAGCATTGCCGCGGTTTTTTGCTGACCATAGACGAGACCATGGCAGCTGATCATCTCGGAAACACAGAGGCCCGCACCATATTCACGGCAGAGAAACCGGAAAGGAAGATCTGTATACCCCGCAAGAGGCGCCAATAAAAACGGTGGATCAATTGTAATGTCGGCGATGCGCAGCATGAATTATCTGTGAGTATTCATCTGAATTTCGTCAGATAAGAATCCACATCCAGAGGAGAGGGAAGAGAAAAAACGCGAATGCCCTTATAGAAAAAAGGCCGACCTCGGTTCAGGTTGGACTCTTTGTTCTTTGAGGGATGTTAAGGGTGCTGCAATTCGTTGAGTGTGTTCAAATATATTTTTTCAGAGAGATCGTCAATAATTTTTCCCAATGCCTTGTATTCATTGTCTTTTGTTACTGCACTGCTGGTTGGATTTACCAGATAGGGTTCGGAGAAAGTACGGTCAGGCACCTCCATCAGAACCTTACCGGATTTCAGGCTCTTGAGAATATAACGGACCTTCAATCGTACCTTCACCTCCGTGGTGATATTGTTAAGCCCGTACGACAAGCTTGGAATTTCAATTGAGACTATCTCGCCTGCCAGAATCAGGTCTGCTGTCTCTTTCTCCTGTTTGATGCGTATATGGTCGCTTTTTTGGTACCACTTAACGAGGGACTGATAGATCATAGAATCCAACCGTAATTCGTTTGTCCTGTTCTTCCAGTTCGTTATATAGACAGATATCTCCGGACCATTATAGATATATGGGTTGTGATAACCGCAGGAGACCGGCAGAAAAAAGAGGAAAAGGATAAAAGAGAAGCGGCTGAGTGATTTCAATGCAGGTCTCTAATATAAAGTATTAGTTATTTCAATGGACGATATTACTCAAGGTGTTGCTGAAAACTGTGGATGTTTAGATGTTCATACTAGTATTAAATAACAATATTCACAAGTTTCTTCTTAACAACAATGGTTTTTCTAATCGGGCTTGCTCCGATATATTTTGTAATATTGGGTTCGTTTAAGGCTTGATCTATAAGAATTTCGTCCTGAATGTCCGCCGGCACCAGCAGGCGGGAACGAACCTTTCCGTTGACCTGAACCACAATGGTCAGCATATCTTCCCTGGCTGCTTCTTCATCAAAGGATGGCCATCTTTCCTGCTCAATTGAGCGCGTGTTTCCGCAATATTCCCACATTTCCGCACAGAAATGAGGAACCATCGGAGAAAGAAGCAGGATCATCGTAGTTACCGCCTCACGGATCACTGCTGGTTCAGCATTCTCACCTTGTCCTTTCTCCTGCGGGGATTGAAGGGCATTGAATAATTCCATGATTGAGCTGATTGCCGTATTGAAGTGGAAATTGTTTTCAATGTTCTGGGTGACTTTTCTGATTGTCTGGTGGATCTTCCTGTGCAGGATTCGACCCGTCTCAGTTAAACATGTCGGCATCACATCGGTTGCATGGAGTATTGCCTCGTTATTCACGATATAGCGGTAAACGCGGTTTAAGAACCGGTATGCCCCCTCAACACCTTGAGAACTCCATTCCAGGTCTTTCTCCGGTGGGGCGGCAAAGAGACTGAAGAGGCGCACTGTGTCCGCTCCGTATTCATCGATCAGGTCATTCGGGTCAACGACGTTGCCTTTTGATTTGGACATCTTCGCCCCATCCTTGATAACCATTCCCTGGGTGAGGAGATTGGTGAAAGGTTCATCAATGTCGAGATAACCGAGATCCCGGAGAACCTTGGTGAAGAAGCGGGAATAGAGAAGGTGCAGGATTGCATGTTCGACACCGCCGATATATTGATCAACAGGCAACCATTCTGAGGCTTTTTTGCGGTCAAGGGGGGCTTTGGTGAAGCGGGGACAGGTATATCTGGCAAAATACCAGGAGGATTCAACAAAGGTATCCATGGTATCCGTCTCTCGCCGGGCGGCATGGCCGCAGGAAGGGCAGGTGGTAGCAAAAAATGACTCTCTTTTCTCCAGGGGAGCACATTCATTCTGACCCGACTCGGCGTCTTCGGGCAAAATAACAGGCAGTTGTTGCCGCGGGACCGGCTGAATTCCGCAGGTGTCACAATAAATCATCGGAATAGGAGCGCCCCAGTAGCGTTGTCTGGATATTCCCCAGTCTCTCAGGCGGTAGGTAATATGGGCAGCGCCAAATCCCTGGTGTTCAGCATGGTCAATAATGGCCTTTTGGGCCTGGTCGGAGGCCATGGCGCTGAAGGGGCCGGAGTCGATCAGGACACCGGGGACAGTGGAGGCCTCGGTCATTTCACCGGCAATGAGTGCTGTGCCCTCGGGGATGACCACGGGACAGATAGTCAGCGCATATTTCTTAGCAAACTCAAAGTCCCGCTGATCATGGGCAGGAACGGCCATAACCGCCCCGGTGCCATACTCCATCAGGACAAAGTTTGCGACATAGATAGGGATATGCTTGTTATTAAAGGGGTTGATGCAATATTGACCGGTAAAAATGCCCTCCTTTTCAACCTCCACCTCAAGGATATGCCGTTGTTTCTCATGGATAATCCGGGTGGCGAAGTCCTTGACCTCCTTTTCCCTGCCGGTGCCGGCGACCAGGGTGTCGAGCAGAGGATGCTCCGGCGCTATGGAGAGGAAGGTAACGCCGTAGACAGTATCAGGGCGGGTGGTGAATATCGGAATTTTTTCATCCATCCCGACGACCTTGAAATTGCAGGAGAGTCCTGTGGATTTACCGATCCAGTTTCGCTGCATGGCCAGGACCTTTTCCGGCCAACCGGTCAATTTTTCGAGATCGGCGAGCAGTTCTTCGGCATAATCTGTAATTTTGAAAAACCAGCCATGCATCTTCCGCGGTACGACCGGTTCACTGCACCGCCAGCAGGCGCCGTCTTCAACCTGTTCATTGGCCAAAACCGTCCGGCACGAGTTGCACCAGTTTACGGTGGTAGCTTTTCTGTAAACGATCCCTCTCTCATACATCTCCAGGAAAAGAAGCTGTTCCCACGCATAATACTTTACATTACATGTG
>JAJYAX010000382.1 GCA_021779275.1 Deltaproteobacteria bacterium
CCCTCCTCCCCATAACGCCACCGAACAATACCTGCGGGATCTCCTCGAGGAGTATGCCGTTCAGGGCAACTCGAATTTCAACTATACATTCTACGATGTGAGCCCACAGGATACGGACACGAGCGGCCGGGGCAGCAAGGAACGTAAACTGGCGGAAAGCTACGGCATCGCACCTGTCCAGATCCAGGACATCGAAAAAGACGAGGTCAAATTCAAACAGGCCTATATGGGCCTGGTCATTCTCCATGGAGACATGGTTGAAAAAATCCCGGCCATAACCTCAACCGATCAACTCGAATATGAATTGACTACCGCCATCCTGAAACT
This sequence comes from Deltaproteobacteria bacterium, assembly GCA_021779275.1. GTDB lineage: Bacteria > Desulfobacterota > Desulfobulbia > Desulfobulbales > Desulfocapsaceae > CAIUQR01. The sequence continues at coordinate 328 of JAJYAX010000382.1, forward strand.
GAACAACAAGATCAGCGCCTTGAACAGGCTGAAAGACAAGGTCAAGGTGACCATGTTCATGTCCCCGTCATTGGGACCTGTCGGACCGTTAATGGGGATCCGGAACCTGGACAAACTCCCTGCGGTCATAGAAGAAATTGTCAAAAAAATCGCGGCCAGAAGCTATGGCAAGGTGGAGTTCGCCGAGGTCAACCCGACGGAGGGAAATGCGCTGGAAGAGGCGGCCCGCAAGAATGATCTGACCATGATAAAATGGCCGGCAATCCCTGAAAAACAGATCGCCGCAGGAGAGGGAGGCATCGGTCTGAAGATGGAGTATCATGGAAAAACCAAGAGACTGCAGATCCTGAACGTCATCAAAATCCCGCTTCTCGGAAACAGCTACAAGCTGGAGGATCCAAACAAAATCGAAGAAGATATTGACAAGGGAATCGAGTCACTTATAGGAATAAATAGTGATATCGGATACCTTGCCGACCACGGCACCCTTTCCACCTCTCCGTATTCACCGACGGGGGGCAGATCCAACGACGCAATTGGAACCTTTGCCGCGATGGTTGAAAAGAACTACACCCTGCAGGAGATATCCCTTGCAAAAGAGCCCATACCTGCCACCCTCGGCACCCTGATCATTGCCAGACCCACCGTCAAATTCTCCGACTATGAACTCTTCCAGATAGATCAGGCCCTGATGCGGGGCACAAATCTGATCATCTATGCCGACGCCCTCAAAGAGGAGGCCCCGAAGGGAGGGCCGATGATGGGAATCCAGGGTCCTCAGTATGTACCAATCGACACCGGATTGGAAAAGCTTCTGGATCATTACGGTGTTAAAATAAACACATCCTATGTCCTTGATGAAAATTGCTACAAGCAGCAGGACCAGGGTAACGGAGGCGAAACACCGCTCTACTTCGCCCCTATCATCAAGAATAAAAACATCAACAAGGATGTCAATTTTCTGCATGGCATAAAAGGTCTGATCACCCTTTTGGCCTCTCCGCTGGAGTTGAATCCGGAACAGCTGAAAAAGAACGATATCACCGCCGTCAAGCTTCTCTCGTCCTCGGAGAATTCCTGGGAGATGAAAGACCATATCACCCTGAATCCGATGCTTATTAAACCGCCCCGGAGGGCCGACGAAAAGAGTTTCGCGCTGGCCTATCTCCTTGAAGGAAATTTCGACAGCTATTTCGATGGTAAGCCCATGCCGGAACTCAAAAAGGAATCGAAACCTAATGGGGAAAACACTCCTGGCACGCCCGAGCCGAAGACAGGTACCGAGGTCGAGACCGGCGCGGCTCAACCGGCCGTCGCCGGTATCTCGACCAGCGGCGCCTTCATCACCAAGGGGAAGAGGAGCAAAATCTTCCTGATGGCCGCGTCGAGCATGCTGCGGGATAATGTAATCGGGTCTGAAGGAGATTCAATGAATGCAGCCTTTGTCATGAACGGCATCGACTCCTTTAACGGCAGGGAAGGCATCGCCGCCATGCGCAGCAAGAAACAGGGCTTCAACCCCCTGGTCGAGACACCGCAACCGATCAAGACCTTTGTCAAGGCCTTCAATATTATCGGTCTTCCGCTGCTGGTCGCCCTCTTCGGTCTCTTTGTCTGGGGCCTCAGGTCGCGGAGAAAGCAGGCAATAAGCAGAATGTTCATGAAGGCAGGAGGTCGCCAATGAAACTCAAGAAGGAATATATAGTCCTTGCAGTGGTGATTTTTGCCCTTGCCGGATATCTTTTCGTCAAAAAGACAAACCGTCTCCACTATACCTTACCGGCAACCCCGGCAATCGCCAAAAACAGTATACTGAAACTGGAGGTGCAAAGGGGAGATCAGCAGACCGTCCTGACCAAAAAAGGCGGGGCCTGGTTCATCTCCCCCGGAGACTATCCGGCTGATGCGGCAAAAATGGACCGGATTATCGAGGCCATCGCTGACTTCACCATCAATACACTGGTCTCCGAATCCGGCGACTACCTCCGTTACGACCTGACGAAAGACAAAAAAATCGCCGTCAAGGTCTTCGGAGAACAAGGCCCCCTCTTTTCCTTTGCGGTAGGCAAACGCGCAGCCACCTTTAAACACACCTTTGTGACCATTGCCGGAGACAGGAGAGTCTTCCAGGCCCAGGGAAATTTCCGTAATGATTTTGACCTGAGCCCACAGGATTTGAGAGACAAGAACGTCCTGCCTTTTGCCAAAGAGTCCCTGACCTCACTGGAGATCACGGATGGCGGCAAGACCCTGCATCTGAAAAAAAAGATTGCTGAACAGAAGGGAGCGGAAGTGAAGAAAACAGCCGACGCATCACAGGCGACACCTGCTGACGGCTGGGTAGACGGCGCCGGCCGAGAGGTCTCTGAGGCTGCCATGAACGAACTCTTTTCCCAGTTGACCGGATTGCAGTGTGAGTCCTATCTGGAAGGGAAAAAGAAAGAGGACTTCAAGGACCCGGTCATCTCCATTGCCCTGCAGGGAGAAAAAGGCGCCACCTTGGCGATTTTCTCAAAAACCGACAAGGATACCGGCTATCCGGCGATATCCTCAGGAAATGATTACCCCTTCGTCCTCCAGAAATTCAAAGTCGACCTGATCAGAAAGGCACTAAAGGAAATCCGTGCAGAGAAAAATGAGCCCCAAAACGGACCGGCCGTTCTGCAAAAAGACGTGGAGCAAAAAAAATAGCCCCCCGGAAGGGCCGCACAA
>JAJYAX010000383.1 GCA_021779275.1 Deltaproteobacteria bacterium
CCCTCGCAGGTCCTTGTTCAGATCTATAATGGTCTGCACCGTCCCCTTCCCATAGGTAGGTTCGCCGCCGACAATAAGGGCGCGTTTGTAATCCTGCAGGGCCGCCGCCACAATCTCCGAGGCCGACGCGGAAAACTTGTTCACCAGAACGACAAGCGGACCGTGGTCAATACCGTCGTCAATGCCGTCATCGTCATGGCTCAGAACCCGGACCTCTCCGCCGCTGTCCTTGACTTGAACAACAGGCCCAGGCCCAACGAACAGCCCGGCGACATCGACGGCATCGGTCAGCGAGCCGCCGCCGTCGTTGCGCAGATCCAGGATAATCCCTTCGAGTTTGTTCTTTTTCAGATCTTCAATGGCCTTTCGGGTGTCATCGGTGGCGTTCCTGGCCTCTGCACCGCTGCCGGACTTATCAAAATCCCGGTAAAAGCTCGGGATCAGGATATAACCGATCTTCCCGCCGTCCGGGGCATCCAGCACCGTATCCTTGACAAACGCGTCCTCTATCTGAACCACATCTCTGATGATCGGGATAACCCTTTTGCTCCCGTCGGGCTTCTTCACCGTCAGAAGAACTTCGCTCCCCTTGGCCCCCCGGATCAGGCGGGCGACATCACCGGGACGCATACCGGTGATATCGACCGGGTCAGCGCCTTTTTCCGCCACCTGGAGGATGATATCCTCGGCCTGCAGCAGACCCTGTTTGGCGGCAGGGCCTCCGGGGAGGACACTGACGATCTTGATAAATCCGTTCTCATCACGGAGAATAGCCCCGACTCCTTCCAGATTGCCGCGCATCTGGATATCAAACTCCTCTCTTTCGCTGGGAGGGAGATAATCCGTATGTGGGCCATAGGCCCTGGCAATCGCATTAAAAAAGCGGTCATACTGATCCTGCAGGGTCTCCTGATGCAGACGAAGGAAAAAATCTTTATTGACTTTGGACTCCTTTTCCCTGGCCTGTTTCCACAGCTCCTCATCCGGCAGTTTCTCTTTTGCCTTCTTCCGGTCCTCCGTAAGTTCAAGATACCGGTAGATAACCTGCGCTTTCATGATCGTGCGCCATCTCTCTTCCAGGCCCTTCAGATCATCGGCATAGGCGATTTTTTCAGGATCGGTTTCATAGACTTCACTCTTCTGCACATCAAAACCGGCGGCCATTATCCGGTCCACCATCTTTTCCACCTGGCCGATCCGCTCCTGCATGATATCGTAGCCGGTTGCCGGCAGGACCGTGGCGCCATGTTCCAGATTGTCCGCAATATGAGGAGCAAGGGCGCGCAACGCCGTCACATCACGGCTCAGCAGAAACCTTTTCTGATAATCCAGCTGCTTCAGATAGAGGTCAAAGACCGCCATGGAGAGGGATTCATCCATCTTTTTATGGCTGAAATGGATGGCGGGAAGCTCTTGGTCCAGCATATAGCCGATCAGCTGGTTTCGCCGCTGGTCAAATTCCCGATCTTGGGCGTTGACCGAGGAACCGGCAGTGAAGAAAAGAAGCACCAGCAGGACCGCCACGGCGCGCCGGATGGGATTTTTCATTGTCATACCTGAAGAATTATTCATTGTCCAGAAGAGACGAGCCAGGAAGAACAGCACGTTCCGTTCTGTGTGTCCGGGGCCAGGCCTTTTCCTGACATTCCCTTCTCCCCGCCAGTCTCACCCGGACCGGTTGCCCGGCCGCCTGTGGCGGCAGGGTAAAAAGACAAAGGGAAAAAGGTCAATTCATCTTTATGGTCCTGGCGCAACGAAACCCGATGTTGTCGTCCCCGTCGTCCGGGTCGTCCCCGTCACGGCACGCGCAGCGGGCGGCCGCACGGCCGCCGAACCACGAACCGCCCCGTATAACTTTCGAATCATCATCATAAGCACTGCCGGTCCATTCCCAGACATTACCGGCCATATCATAGCAGCCATAGGGGCTCTTTCCTTCAGGATAGTCCGTCACCCTGCTGGTACCCTTTCTTCCTGATTCTTCGGTATTGCATTTTGACGGATCAAATTCATTGCCCCAAGGGTATTCATTGCCGCCGTCTCCGCGGGCCGCTTTTTCCCACTCGATTTCCGCGGGCAGCCGGAACGGCGCGGCAATCGTTCCTTCTTTTTCGGTCCGCCAGCGGCAGAAATCGACAGCCCCAAACCAGGTGACACCGGTCACCGGATGGTCATCATAGCCTTCTTCAATCGACCAGGGGGCTGCGGTTTGAGAAGGCGTATTGCGGGAAAGCCTGCTTTGCTCCTGATAAATAATTTGCTTTCCACCCCATGTTTTCGGCTCCTGGCCTCCGGGAAAGCACTCATTGAGAAAATCAGCGAACTGACGGTTGGTGACCGGATAGACATCTATCTCGAAATCCTCTTCAATGTTTGCCGGTTTCTTATCATCGCCATAGAGGAAAGGACCGCGCGACACCCGCGCCATCGCGCCAATGGCAGGGTGGCCTTTGACATTCATTCCGGCTTGCAACCCGGCTGGCGAGAAAACCATGCGTTCGGCAGCCGTGACCTGACCCACGGCATCGGCCAGGTGGACATATTTGCGGATCAGCCACGGTTCCTCGGCAAAGGCCGTGCCCTCCACCAGGACCCTGCGCAGCCCTTCCCGCAGATTTACGGCCGGGGCCTCGTTCTTCTCGTCATCCTGCGATCTTCCATCTTTTCCCCGTCTGGCCGCTTGCTGGAGAAGGAAAAAGTGACTGGTCACGCCGATTATCAGCCGGTGGTCCTCCCTGAATGCAAAGGCCAGGATCGCCCATTTGACATAAAATTCCGGGCTGAAATAGCGTTTAACCAGCTCCTGCCAGTTCCCGGGCCTGCCCGAGTTTTCCGGCTCCGAGGCAAGATCGTGTTTCAGCTTTTCGGCCAGGCGGCAGAAAAAGGCAAGGAAGTTGACAAAGCGGATGATATCGCGGGGGCGGCCGGCGATCCCATATTCGATCAAATGAGAATATTCGCTCAGGGTGGAATTTTCCAGCAGGCTCAGGATAAGTTTCCGCTTGCGGGAAGGCTCGATCGGCGGCAGCTCCAGCGGC
>JAJYAX010000384.1 GCA_021779275.1 Deltaproteobacteria bacterium
ATCTCAGTGGGCCTTGGACGATCTTTCCTTCCGTAGTATTCTGCTGTAATTCCAGATGAGTCTCCGTATAGAACAGGGTCATGCCCTGAAAGACTGCCGAGGGTTCGCGAAAGGGAAGGTGCAGCGATTCCGCCAGGCCCATCGCCTTGGTCAGGCAGGGACCGGAGGGGACGGCGCATGATACTGACAGAGAAATGTGATTATTGAATTGCAAATTTTTTATTCATAGAGTCAAAGGTATCTGTTAGAATAGCAATATTGATAAATAAAAATATACTCGCAGTGATGAAAATGCAAAACAGTAAAAGAGAGGTTGTGGCGATTATTCCGGCCCGCTACCAGTCAAACCGGTTTGCGGGAAAACCCCTGGCCCTGATTGCCGGTAAACCGATGATTCAGCATGTGGTCGAGCGGGCCCGGAAGGTGGAGCTTCTTTCACGGGTGGTGGTGGCTACCGATGATATCCGGATAGGCCAATGTGTGCAATCCTTCGGCGGTGAATATGTGCTGACCAGAAGTGATCATGTCTCGGGGTCTGACCGGCTTGCCGAAGCGGCAGAGCTTTTGGAGATATCGGAACACGATGTGGTTGTAAATATCCAGGGAGATCAGCCGTTGTTCGCGGCGGAGGTCGTGGAACAGGTCGCCCGGCCTCTCCTGGATGATCCGTCGCTGCCGATGTCCACGCTGATCTACAGGATCACCCGCCCTGAAGAGATCAATGATCCCAATCATGTGAAAACAGTGTTCACCCATGAACACTATGCCCTTTATTTTTCCAGGTCGCCGATCCCCTTTCAACGCAATCCCGAGGAAGGTATTTCTCCTACCTATTATAAGCACTTAGGCTTTTATGCCTACAGAAAGGGCTTTCTTCTGTCCTTTGTTGCCTTGCCGGAAGGAGAATGGGAGCGATTCGAAAAGCTTGAGCAGCTCAGAGCGCTTGAATACGGCTACAGGATCAAGGTGGTGTTGACGGAGCATGACTCCATTGAGGTCGATACCCCGGAGGACCTGCTCCGTGTCGAAGAGTTTCTTGCAGGTTCCCTGAGATAGTTACAATTATGGAATGATTTTTTACCGGGAAATCTGAGATGCAGGGGAATGATCGCGTACAGGAAAGCATGCAGCAATTGCTGGCAAAACACCTCTCACCGCTGGACCTTTTGCCCCATACTGATCTGCGCGAAAAATTTATTGATCTTGTCCTGAAGGGAGAGCCTGCATATATCGACCATGAGACCTCGGCGCTCTTTCAGGCGTTACGCCGGAAACTCACAGAAAAAAGGGTTGAAGATGTCAGGGTTGTGGTTTTTGGCGGCGGCACGGGATTATCGAATATTATAGGCGGAGACAGCCGAAGAGAAGGATGGCGGCAGACGCCATTTTCCGGACTGAAAGAAATATTTCCACGAACCAGGTCCGTAGTCTGCGTTACCGATGATGGAGGTTCCACCGGGGAACTCTTGAAAGATATTCCCTTGGTGGCCATCGGCGACATGCGCCATGTTCTTCTCTCTTCCATCCAGCTGGAAAGGCTTCAGAAACGTTATAATCTATCAGTGATAGAGGCAACAGCGGCGGCAGCCACCCTGTCGGCTCTTTTTAATTACAGATTTCAAGATAAACCGGAGAATGCCGAAGAGATACTGCGGAAATGCGGGGCCGATCTTGGAATGCTGCCTTCTCTTCTGCAAAAAGAGATAAACTCGTTTTTAGGCTGTATTTTTGATGATCCTCGACTCTCCCCCGCGTTGCTACGCCCGCATTGTCTTGGGAATCTTCTGGTTGTTGCAGCGGTTTTCAGAAAAATTGACCGGTCCTTGACCCTTGAAATGCTGGAGACCGCTCCTGATGTCCTCCATCAGGCACTATTTAACGGATTAACGTTTCTGGCCGAAATTCTCGGTGCTGAGGAGAGGGCGGTCCTTCCTTGTACCTCAACGCCTGCTCAATTGCGGCTCCTGTATACCAATGGTGTCCAGATAACGGGAGAAAATAAATCAAGCACCGCAGTGCGCGGTTTTCCCGTCGAGCGGGTCTATGTAGATTTTACGGGCCCTGTTCGTGTCTATCCCGAAATACTTGAGGATATCAAAAACGCCGATATCCTGATTATGGCTCCGGGCAGTCTCTATACTTCAATAATTCCTATTTTTCATGTTTCGGGACTTGCAGAGGCAGTGCGCGAAAATGACCATGCCCTGAAATTGTTGGTCTCAAATCTCTGGGTGCAGGCGGGGGAGACCGATAAAAGCATTGAGGATCCTGATCGAAAATTTCATGTCTCGGATATGTTGCGGGCCTATGAACGAAATATCCCCGGTGGCACGGAAGGCCTGTTCCATGAGGTGCTCTGCCTGTCCTTAAAAGATGTGCCCGCCTCGATTCTGCAGCAATACGAGGTTGAGGGGAAGATCCCAATCTATCTCGACAGGACGAATGTCTGCGAACAGGGATTCGTTCCTGTTGAATGTGGGATCTATTCCAAGGCAGCACTGGCTGAGAGAGGTGTCATTCAACATGATCCGGAGATTCTTGCCCGGGCGATCAAAACAATATTTGTCGGCGCTGTCTGTTATCCCGGAAAAACGCAAAGACCGAAGATTCGTCTCCCATCGGTGTTGAACGCAGAAACGAATCCCCGCAGGGTCCTGTTGCCGTCCCTGAAATTCAAGAAAATCAAGAGCCGTTTTGAAAGGTTACCGATTGACTATGACAGATATGGAAACGAGGTGATCGATAGTGAAAAAATTCGTTCCGCCATCTGTGATGTCGTCTGGAAACATCAGGATATACCGCTTTGTCATCTGGATTATTTTTCCGCCATACGGTCTATACCTGACTGCCAATGGCGTCGCGATCAGAAATGGGACAATGTCTTTTCTTTTTTTGATCCGGAAGATCGTTCGATCAAGATTCGACATGATCAGGCTGCAGATGGGCGGCGGCTGGAAACAGCCTTTCTGATCGCACTTGGTGAGTCGCTGCTGGGCGATTATGCAGCAAGCAAGGAAATGAAAAGCATTGATT
>JAJYAX010000007.1 GCA_021779275.1 Deltaproteobacteria bacterium
GGGCCAGGGGGAGTGATTCCAGGACTTCCTCGATGAGGGGATTGACCTCGACTGCGAATTTATGGGCGGCAATAGCCAGACCGATACCAAAGAACAAGCCGATGCAGCCGAGCAGTACCAGGCCGCCAATGGCGATTTTTATCAATGCAGGATCCATTTTCAACTCTCAATCATGTCTGAAATACTAAAATATCTTTAGGCCGGAAAAACCAAGAAAGGCCATCGCAAATTGCCCGGCCACGATAAAGGCAATGGGCAAACCCTTGAAGGTCGGCGGTATCCTGGCCAGCTGCATCCGTTCACTGACCGAACTCATCAGGTAGAGGGCAAGGAGAAACCCGCCCCCGGCCCCGAGGGCCAGCATAAAAGTTTCATAAAAATTATACTTATTATTCGCCATCATCAGAGGAACGGCAATGATGACGCAGTTGGCGATAACCAGGACCAGATACACCCCGAAAGAATTAAACAGGATCGGGTTCACCTTCCGCAGGATCGTATCCACCGCCTGCACGGTGAGCGAAACTAAGCCGATAAAGACCACAATCTCCAGGAAGTTCAGATTATAGGGGATCAGGATAAAGTTAAAAAAGAACCAGCTCATCGTCGCCGAGGCCACAATCACCAAAGTGAAGACCACACCCATTCCCTTGGCAGTGGTTTTCCTCTTGGAGGTCCCGAAGAAAACACAGAGGCCCAGATATTTGGTAAAGACGAAGTTATTGATTAGGAGGGCGGAAATCAGGATGGAAAAAAGATACCCGAGATAGGATTGGCTGACCGTGGCGGTTGCCTTCTCCACGCCCCCGAGATTTTTGACCGTGACGATATGGGTATGGGCAGTATTCAGGGGTTCTTTAAAACGGAGAGAGACAGCGGTGCCCGCATAATTCGGGGTGGCGGAGACCAGCTCCAGCCGGATATCCGGATCCTGCTCCTCGAACACCGTGTAATTGTTTATATTGCCCGCCTTGAGCTTATCGACCTCGGCTGCAAACTTCAGGACGATCTCATTTTTTTCACCAAAGCTCTGCTGGCTGATCAGATCGGCGCCATGCACAAGGCCCGGTAAAAATGAACAAAACAGCGCAACAATTGCGATCAGACGAATTCGTGAAAGATTCATGATGTGAACCCTTTTTTACGTTTATAAAAGACTTCAATATAGTTAAAAAATGCCATCATCAGACCGACCACAAAAAAACCGGCGCAGGGCAGAATGAAAAAGAGCAGCGGCTTAAAACCAAGGACATCATAGCCGAGGATGGCCCCGGACCCCAGCAGCTCGCGGACCAGGCCGATGGTCATCATGCCGATCATAAAGCCGAGCCCCATGCCAAGCCCATCCCAGAAGGACGCTCCGACGGGCTCCTTGCAGGCAAACATCTCCAGGCGCATGGTGATGATCGCAAAGGCCACGATCAGTTTGACGAAAATCCCCATCTTGGCGTAGGCCTCCGGCAGATAGGCCGCGAGGACCATGTCAATGACCGTAACCCAGGTGGCAATGGTCAGGGTATAGGTCGGAATCCGGATCCTGGGATGGATGAGATTCTTCACCATCGAGATGGTCACACTGGAACAGACCTGGACGAAAAGAACGGCGATCCCCAACATAAACCCGTTCATCACAGTGGTTGAAATCCCAACCGCCGGACACATGGACAGCGCCAGCCTGAAAATCGGGTTTTCCTTCAGGATACCGTTGGCAACCAGTTGCATACTCGTTTTATCGTTTGCCACCTTACTTGTCTCCCCTCATGATGTCTACACTCCCGAGCCTTCCTCTACTCCAGCCGGCTCTTGTATCCCTCTTATGGCCGGACGGCCGGTTCTCTTAAAAAGGGACTACGATTTTCTGATCTTTTATGACCTTATCCAGGATGTTGAGACGATAGGCAAATTTCTTTACCGTCCCACTGATCCCGTTGGTAACCGAGCGGCTGGAGATCGTCGCCCCGGTCAGGGCGTAGATCGCATGATCCTTGAACTGTTCCCGGATCTTCGCGGCCTCCTCTTTCTGCAGCCTGCTCTCCAAGGCCTTCAGATACTCTTCAGGGATGGGTTCCTTGACCACATCCAGGGTCTTCAAGGTCTCAAAGGACTTGCCGATAAACTGGTTTTTGAAATAGTCCTTCTCGATCTCAGCCCCAAGCCCGGGATCCTCTTCCTGCTCAAGGATGGCCAGTCCGCGCACACTAAAATCGGGTTTCAAGGCCAGCATGACACTGACAAAGGTCTTGAAGCCGGGGAATTTTCCGGTGACCAGATAGGAGATCCTGTTGCCGTTTTCAGTGACGATGATGGTCTTATCGGCATAGGTCAGCTCTGCACCGGGACCAAGGGCAGCCTGAATGGCCTTGTCGCGGCCCTCCTGTTCCACTGCATCCTCGGCCCCCACGGCGACCTGCTTCTGATCAATCAAATTTCCATCCAGATCAAGCCTGATAAAAGAAAAAGCCGTGGTCTCACCCTGTCCGGTGGGAACCAGATAGCCGATGGATTTTCCGTGGGGATCGGAGACCACATACCGGTACAGCACAGACAATTTCAGGCTCTCCGGTGGATGAGCGTCACCTTTATAGCCCAGCAAGGAGTAGATGACCTTTTCTTCATTGACATGTTCGTTGTGTTTCTTGGCCTTACTGGTCAGGACAAAACAGAGGCCGATAACAAAGGCGGCAATCAGACAGGACAGGGTAAGCCTGACGATAATGGTTATAATATTTCTCATTTGTCGCCTCCCAGGGGAGGAGCAAAACGTTTAGGCTTAAACCAGCCGTCAAAGACCGGGCTGAGTGGATTCATGAGCAGGATCGCGTAACATATCCCTTCCGGATACCCTCCCTTCAACCTGATCAGAACGGTAAGGGCGCCTATCCCTATCCCGTAGACAATCTGGGATTTTTTATTGGTCGGGCAGGTCACATAGTCGTTGGCCATAAAAAAGGCCCCCAGCAGCGCTCCGCCGGACAGGACGGCAAGCAGCGGATCCCCGGTAAAATAGCCCTTGCCGCCGACAATCCAGGTCAGCAGGGCCATGGTGCCGAGGATGGAGACCGGAATATGCCAGGTCGTATACCCCCGGTAGATCAAAAAAAGACCGCCCAGGAGGATCAGCAGGGCGGAGGTCTCACCGATGCATCCCGGCCGCCAGCCGAGAAAGAAATTGAGATACATGCTGGAACCGGAGCCGAAGGCCTGGGTGAAGGCCGCCATCCCGTGTTCCTTCATGACCGCCAGCGGAGTTGCAGTGGACACGGCATCAACAGAGGCGCCGAGATACCTCATGATCGCCCCATCCTGCAGAGGCGGCAGCCAGGCCGAGGTCATGGCCACAGGGAAGGTGGCCACGAGGAAGGCGCGGCCGAGCAGGGCCGGGTTGAAGAAATTATAGCCGATCCCGCCCAGGATATGTTTGCCGATATAAATGGCCATGACAGCCGCCAGAATGGGCAAAAGCGGCGAGACTCCGGGCGGAATGACAAAGGCCAGAAGCATGCCGGTGATGACCGCGCTGCCATCCTTGATCGTTATCTCTCGGCCCAGCATCTTCTGGCTTGCGGCCTCGACCGCCACGCAACTTATCACGGAGACGGCGGTAATAAGAAGCGTTTGAATCCCAAAGACAAAGACTGACATGATCAGCGGCGGCACAAGACAGGCCACCACCGTCCACATGATTTTTGCAACCGACTCACCGCTCTTCAGGTGGGGTGAAACAGATACTTTCCACAGGCCCACCGGCGCAGAGGGAGGGTTGACTGGCGCTTGCTGTTCGATGACGATTCTCCTCAAAAACCTTATTCACGAATACTGCCGTCCCTTAAAGGCAACAGAGAAATCATTTTTTCATCCTCCGTGGTCCGGCTCTTCCTTTTATTTTCTCTTGGCCTTCATCTTTGCCAGACGGATAAACTGGACCAGTGGCCGTTTTGCCGGACAGACATAGGCGCAGGAGCCGCATTCAAAACACTCGAAGACCCCGAGAGGCTCTGTGTCTTCAGCCCGGTTCGCCTCAACATAGATGCCGATTTCCTTGGGCTCCAGTCCCATGGGACAGGCCTCCAGACACCAGCCGCAGCGGATGCACTGCGAATGCGGGTTCGTATCTATCTCACCTGCGGTCAGAAAAAGCACCGCGGAGGTGGTCTTGGTCACCGGGACATCAAGATTCGAGATCGCAAATCCCATCATCGGTCCGCCCATCACCACCTTGGTGAGCCCCGGTGCGGTTCCTCCCAGATAGGTTACTATATCGCTGACCTTGGTGCCGATTTTCACCAGCAGGTTGGCAGGCCTTTTGATCCCCAGGCCTGAGATGGTCACCACCTTCTCGCACAGCGGCTTGCCCAAGGCCACGGCGTCATAGACGGCGCGGGCCGTGGAAACGTTCTGCACCACCACGCCGACTGCGGAGGGCAGGGCGAAGGCAGGCACCTTCCTGTCCGTGACTGCTTGGATGAGCTGCTTCTCGGACCCTTGCGGATACTTCACCTTCAGCGCACAGACGGAGACCAGATATCTGGAGGTCGAGCCCTCCTTGGCCGCCCCGGCCATGGCTGCAATCGCATCCGGTTTATTGTTCTCAATACCGATGATGCATTTCTGAATACCAAGGATCTTCAGGATAATCTTCGCCCCTTCGACAACCTCGGCTGCATGCTCCACCATCTGGCGGTGATCGGCGGTGATATAGGGCTCGCATTCGGCGCCATTGAGGATGAGGGTGTTTACCGGGGTATCGGCAGGGGGATTCAATTTAACGTGGGTCGGGAATCCGGCCCCGCCAATACCGATGATACCTGCTTCATGGACCATTGACAGCAGTTCCTTGGCCTCCCGCGACTCCCAGTCATTCTTCCCGTAGACGGCGGGAGCCGCCGCATGATCAACGGTGATGGTGATCGAGGGGGCGCTTGTCCGCAGGGGATGACCGGACATGCCGATATCCTTGACCTTGCCGGCAGCGGGAGAATGGAGCGGGACTCCCAGGCCTTTTTTCACCTCACCGATAATGTCTCCTTCTCTGACCTCGGCGCGTTTGGCCAGGGTGGGCGTACAGGGAGCGCCGATATGCTGGCCCAGAATAATCTCCAGTTCATCGGGCGCCGGCATGGGCTCGATGGGCAGTTTTTCCGTCAGTTGTTTCGATTCAGGCGGATGAACACCGCCTTGAGGAAATGTCAGTAATGATATCATAGCATCCTTTTTTCAAACTCCCTCTTATCGCACCACCGAGGCGGGGCGACACGAAAAAGTCCATCGCAGTTCGCCTGCGCCTGGTCCGGTTTACGAAATCCCACCGAAATATTTCATGAATTGAACCCGCTGCAACGCCGCCGAATCTTCTGTAATGGCGGCGCTCATTTTTCCACGGAAATCGCTGATCCGGTCATAGGACCTGGACTCCATCCAATCGCTTAGCCCCCTGACCAGCTCATTGATATGGGCGGGACCGTTTTTGTAGAGTGTGGACACAACCTGGACGGCAGCGGCCCCGGCCAGCAGCTGTTTAATGAGACCGGCGCTGTCATGGACCCCCGTGGAGGCGGCAAAATCACGATCCACGTTTCCGGCAAGCAGGGCGATCCAGCGAAGCGGCAAAAACATCTCCTCCGGGGTACTGAAGATGCCGGCCGGCCGAACAGTCAGATTGCCGAGATCGAAATCCGGCCGGAAATATCTGTTGAACAGAACAAACCCCGCAACCTTCCCGGTCCAGCTCAGCCGGGAAATAAGATTGGCCAGGGCGGAAGAGTAGATGCTCATCTTCAACGAAACCGGGATCGAGACAACGGAGGCGACCTGCTCAATGACATCAAAGTAGATCTTTTCGTAGTCTGTGCATTTCTTGCGGGGATCGCTGGGCAAAAGAGAGATGTTGATCTCGAGGGCGTCGGCCCCCGCATTTTCCACCGACCGGGTAAAGGCCACCCATTCCTTCCCGGAGACACAGTTGATCGACGCAATGACCGGTATCTGGACCGCCTTCTTGGCGGCAGCAATCAGACTCAGATAGGCGGAGACCGAATTCTCTCTGGTATATTCCCGTATATAATCAAAGGCATCGGGATAATCGGCCGTATAGTCTGCAATGTTCTGTGACAATTCAGCCAGGATCTGTTCCTCAAAGAGCGATTTCAGAACCACCGCACCGGCATTATTATCAGCCAGTTCCTTAATCTTGTCAGCCGAATCGGTCAAGCCGCTGCTTCCCACGATAACAGGATTTTTCAGCTGCAGGCCGAGGTATTCCGTGGAGAGATCTTTCATATCTAAGATGTACCGTCTGGTAATGAGTCTTTGTGTTTCCTGTACACCTGCACAACTTAAACAAAGAGTGCCAAATGTGCATACAGTGCATCGATTACACCTGATTCATTTCAATTGTAACGCCTATCACCTAGCAAATCCGCCTTATAAAAGCAAGTATGAATTCGTATTTCCTCAAATATCAAGCCTATAACATATTACTATAACTATACATTCAAAATATTGATGAAAACAGAAACATTTTACTTATATTTTGCCCTCTCCTCTGCACTCCGGTGTTTTATATGTGCAAAATGTTCATGCAGGAAAATGAATTAAACATACCATCCCATTTCCGCCGAGGACCTCCCCCCATCCTAGCACCCTGATTATTCGATGTCAAAATGATCTCTCTAAAATTATATAAAGTACGCCCGCCGCCGGGTCCGGCGATGATTATAAAGAGATCCTTGGCAAACAGAGAGTGGTAAGAAAGATGATCACCTTTTAACGCCTTTCATTTCCTCTGCACAAAAAAAGGAGGGCGTTTCCGCCCCCCTTTTTGCATCTTCCGATGCGTTCCCCGATCAGATAGTGTTTTTTATTCTACATTCTCAAACACTCCCTGCAGACTCGGGTTATCCATTCTCACCTCGGCAGCACGTCCCTCTCGGTCTCCCCAGGACGGGGCAAGTCCGTAATGCGCATCTGAACCCTGGTTGACCGGGAAGATTCCGCTCCCTTCTCCGCCAACCAGGGTCGGATTGAGCAGAACACCCCTACTATCAACATCGTTTCGATTTGCTGCAAATGCCGACAGGCTTACCGTTGCAAATGCCAGAATTGTGATCAAGGATACAGTTAATCTTCTCATGATTGAACCTCTTTTCTATTTAGGATGAGTAATTTATTAAGGGAATGCACCCGACGAGCCGAGCACGGCATAATCCTCTTTCGGCCCCATTCGAGAGTCATTCCCGTAAGGCAATGATAATCATTGCCGCCTTCTTGGCAACATATCCCCTGCAACCAAATCGATATTTTCACATTATTGTATGAATATATATTTGATATCAAATACATAACAACTGCAGATGCAAGAAAGAAGAGTTTTGAGAATTTTTCTCATTATTAATATTGACGACGACGGTTCTTTCTGCTAAGAATAAAAGAATTGTGAAATATGATCCATATCAGTCAAAAATGGTCGGGGCCTCTGGGCCGGTTCAAACCGTATGCTGAAATGAGGAAATTCATGTCCGTCCCGCGATACAGGTCGGAATCCAATCGGATTCTGAGGCATCTCGTTTGTTCCGGTATCTCCTTCCTGCTCTTTTTCCAAATTTTTTCTTTACCCCGGGCTGAGGCCACCTGCAATACTCCCTCGGAACATGCGCCGGCAGCCGAGATTGGTTCGCTACCACCGGCCTACGGGAAAGTCATCTACAGCTACAATGAAACTAGTCCGAAAAAGCTCTATATTATCGGCATAGATCACCGAGATTCGGTGAGTCGTTTAAATGGAAGCAATACCGCAAAAGTTCAGGCTGACGTGTATCGAATCGGCGAATGGTTGAATCGATACCGCCATCTTGACCTCCTCCTGCCCGAAGGCTTTTTCGGCGCCTCGAAGACTTTTTCAGAGGTGCGTCCTGCCCGGCAAAATGCGCCTCTGGATAACGGTATGCTAGAACAGACTCTGACTAACGACGCCCATTACGTTAATGCTGAGATGCTGTTGATGGAACAGTACCGAATGCCGGCCTGCCAGGTGGAGGATCGGCATTTGTATGATGCCGTCTTGCACAGGATTGTCAGACTTGAGGATAACGCCGACAACCCTTCATCCTGCCGGTTACTGAGGACAGAAATCAACTATCTGCAGGAAAGACGAACAGCGGCCATTCTCCAGAAAATTCCTGAAGCCATTAAGGAGAGAACTCTCACCAGCGGCATTAAATGCGAAAATGCCCTATTCACCATCGGTCTGGACCATATCAATACCATCATCAGGTTTCTCAAACAACGGGAAATCCATATCCAATCCACTCCTTCCATGTCAGAGGCAAAAGATGATTATGTCGCTGACCTGAAGTTGCTCAAAGAAGGATTCGGCATCATCATCATTATCCCCAAGGCCTTGGCCTATGAATCCCAGGAAAGGATCAAACTAAGCGGCATTTTCTGAGTTTAACCGGGAGGATACACATGAAAGTGATACACTATACCGAGGCCGCCGGTCAGACCTTTAACAATGAAACAGTCCAAGGGGTTACCGGCCGGGTCGTCATCGGCGGGGATGACGGAGCCAAAAATTTCTGCATGCGGGTGTTCACGGTGACAGGCGGCGGTTTTACCCCGAAGCACTCCCATGCCTGGGAACATGAGATCTTCGTCCATGCCGGCCGGGGCCGGATTTTCCGGGCAGGAGACTGGGGCGATGTGACCAGCGGGACTGTGCTCTTTATCCCCGGCGGCGAGGAGCACCAGTTTCAAAATACCGGCAGTGATGATCTTGTCTTCGTCTGCCTGATACCGTCGGGGGTCGCGGAGATCTAGAATTCTCTCCTGCCGCCGATGACCTTTCTCCCTGATTCAAGGCTGCCGATCTTCCCGGTTTTGCCGCAGGTGCAAACAGCCCTGTGCAGCGGCCCGGGCATTCTCAGCGCCCCGACCGGCTCCGGCAAGACCACCCTTGTCCCCCTTGCCCTGCTAGAGGAAAAATGGCTCTCCGGCCGGAAGATCATCATGCTGGAACCGCGGAGGATTGCCGCCCGGGCCGCAGCCGCCCGGATGAGTGAGCTTATCGGCGAGCCTGTCGGCGGCACGGTCGGCTACCGCATTCGCTTTGACGGCAAGGTCTCCGCCCGGACCCGGATCGAGGTGGTCACCGAAGGTATCCTGACCCGCAGACTGCAAAGCGATCCGGAGCTCGACGGTGTCGGTCTGGTCATCTTTGACGAGTTCCACGAACGCAGCCTCCAGGCCGACCTTGGTCTGGCCCTCTGCCTCGATCTGTGCGAGCTTCGGACCGACCTGCGTCTTCTGGTAATGTCGGCCACCCTGGACACGGAGCCGCTCTCCAGGTTGATGAACGGGGCGCCGGTCATCCGCGGAGAAGGGAAAAGTTATCCGGTTGACGTCCATTACCTGCCGCCCCCTTCGTCGAAGACTCCCCTAGCGCGGACTATGGTCCGGGGAATTGAACGGGCCTGGCAGGCGGAGCAGGGGGATATTCTCGCCTTCCTGCCGGGAGCCGGTGAGATCAGGGCGACAAAGGATATATTGGCAGGCAGTTTCCCCGGCGCCGACATCCTTCCTCTCTACGGCGAGCTGAGCCATGCCGAGCAGGACCGGGTCCTGCGGCCTTCGCAGAGACGGAACAGGCGAATCGTCCTGGCCACGCCCATCGCCGAGACCAGTATCACCATCGAGGGGATAGGCTGCGTGGTGGACAGCGGATTGGCCCGCAGACCGCGTTTCAATCCGGCAACCGGTCTCGACAGGCTGGAAACGGTCAGAATCTCGCAGGCATCCGCGGAACAGCGGCGTGGCCGGGCCGGTCGCCTGGGTCCCGGTCAGTGTTACCGGCTCTGGAGCAGAGAGACGGACCAGGGCCTGCTCCCCTTCACGCCCCCTGAAATCGTGAGCAGCGACCTTGCCTCCCTTGTCCTGGATCTTGCCCTCTGGGGGGTCTCGGAACCGGATCAGCTGAAGTGGCTCGATCGCCCGCGCGAGGGGGCCTGGAACAGCGCCCGGGACCTCCTGCAATCCCTCGGCGCCCTTGACGGCCATGGGCGTATCACCGGCACGGGACGAAAACTGGCATCACTGCCGATCCATCCCCGTCTCGGCGCCATGCTGCTGGCCGCTGTGCGCTTGCAGCTTGGCGCCACCGGCTGCATTCTGGCAGCCCTGCTCTCCGAGCGCGACATCTTCAAAGGCGGAGGGCGTTCAAACGACCTGCGGGACAGGCTGCAGGCCCTGGTCGATCCTGGCGACCGTCAGGACGGTGCGGTCGACCCGATCCTCCGCCGCAGAATCCTGCAGCAGATCGGGCAGTGGCGAAAGCTCCTTCATATCGATGCCCATGAGAGCATACGGGGAGCAGCCTGTGGAACCCTGCTCACCTTTGCCTATCCCGACCGGCTGGCTGTCGTGCGGAGAGGTTCCCGCAATCGTTATCAACTCGTGACCGGCAAGGGCGCACTTCTGGCCGACGGAGATCCTCTGGCCGGAACCCCGCTTCTCGTCGCGGCGCAGCTCGATGCGGGACGTGAAGATGCCAGGGTTTTCCTGGCCGCTCCGGTGGACGAAGGCGACCTTTACCTGCATCATCCCGGATTGTTCAGGACCCGGGACAGGATCTGGTGGGATAGCCCCGCAGGCCGGGTGCAGGCTGTAACCGAGAGGCTGCTGGGCCGGATTGCGCTCTCCGAAAGCCCCCTGGCGCATCCGGACCAGGAACAGGTCCTCTCTTCCTTTCTTGCCGGAATCCGGGAAATCGGCCTGGACAAACTGCCCTGGAATCACGCGTCCAGACAAGTCCAGGCCCGCATCGGCTCCCTGCGGATCTGGCAGGGCGAGGGGTGGCCGGATGTCAGCGACAACACCTTGCTGGCCGACCTTGCCTGGCTGGCGCCGTTCTGTTTGAGGATGACCAGCTCTGCCGAATTACGACAGCTGGACATGAAAACAATCCTCCAGTCGCTCCTCTCCCGGGAACAACTGCTGCAACTCAACGCAGCGGCCCCGACCCATATCGCCGTCCCCAGCGGCTCCCGGTTACAAGTACTGTATGAGCCCGGGAAACCGCCGGTCCTGGCCGTCAGACTGCAGGAAATGTTTGGACAGTACGTCACGCCAACGGTCTGCCATGGCCGGATCACGGTGACCCTCCACCTCCTCGCACCGTCCAACCGTCCGATACAGGTCACCTCCGACCTGGAATCATTCTGGCTGACCACCTATGCAGAGGTAAAAAAGGAACTGGCCGGCCGGTATCCGAAACATTACTGGCCGGATGACCCGCATCAGGCCCAGGCTACCGCGCGCACCAAAAAGGGGATGAAAAAGACAGGCGCTGCCGGCAGCCCGCACCCTCAATCCAAAAACAGGTGATTTTTCAAAATGCCGCTCACTCCTCTTCCGCCTCCTTTTTCATCTCGGCATACTGCCTGGATTCCGAAACCTTTTCACTATTGAGGTGATCGATCTCCTCCCGGTCAAGGTGAAACATGCCGCAGGACGGACAGGTTGCGTCGAATTCGTCACCAACGGCACATTCCTTCAGTTCGTCGATGGTCATATGCCCGATGAACCCGCAGGCGCCGGTCGGGTTCTCCGCCCTGACCTTTGGTCTGCCGAATCTTCCACTGCGCGTTGCCATAGAACCTTCCTCTTCAAAGAAATTAACCACGAATTGTGGTAAAAATTTACGCTCAGGGCCTGTCCACCTGTCCCATCTTCCTGATCCGTTCGGTCATGTCGGTGAAGGCCTTGACCAGCCGGTCCGGCTCGGAGGACGAAAGCCATGAGATCTCATACCTCTCGGTTTCATAGCTGAAATCCTCCAGCAGTTCGGTAATGACCGCGGAACGGGCCAGGGCCTTCTGGTTGCCGTCCTGATAATGACACTCGCCCAGATGACAACCAAGGACCAGGACCCCATCCGCGCCATGGGCCAATGCATCCAGGACAAGCTCCGGGTGGACCATGCCCGAGCACATCACCCGGATGATCCGCACATTATGCGGATACTGCATCCTGGCCGTACCGGCCAGATCGGCCGCGGCATAGGAACACCAGTTACAGCAGAAGGCAATGATTTTCGGCTCGAAACCCATCTAGAAGACTCCTTTAGATACCTTGTGGTTCAATTACCCGACTTTTCACGGTCGGAACAGTCATGGCGCCGGCCTCGCACACATTCACGCACCAAGCCGTCAGGGCTGCAGGGCCGCCCGCACCTGATCCCGCAGCTGATCGAGGGTAAACCCGGCCACATACACCCCTCGCTTCGGACAGGTCCCCTGGCACAGCCCGCAGCCCTTGCACTGGGCCTCGTTGATCGCAACGATCTTGACCGTCTGCCCGTCTTCCGCCACGACGCCGGACTCCACAAGGGTAATGGCGTGATACGGACAGACATCAATGCAGAGTGCGCACCCGTCGCAGAAGACCGGATCGACAATCGCCTTTACCGCATCGAGGGTCACCGCCTTTCTGGACAGAAGCGTCGCCGCCCTGGCGGAGGCTGCCAGGGCCTGGGCGACCGACTCGTCAACAGGCTTCGGATAATGGGCAAGACCCGCCATAAACATCCCGTCCGTCATAAAATCCACCGGGCGCAATTTCACATGCGCTTCCTGGAAGAACCCGTTTTCCTCCAGGGGAATTTTATAGAGTTTCGCCAGATTTTCCGCATCCTTATTGGCAACAATGGCCGCTGCCAGGATCACCATGTCGGCCTTGATCAGGAGGGGG
>JAJYAX010000385.1 GCA_021779275.1 Deltaproteobacteria bacterium
GGGGATGGTGGTGCTTGAGGCCATGGCCTGCGGGACACCGGTGGTTGCCATTGGTAAAATGGGTACCCGTGAAGTCATGGGAGGAGATACCGGCGGTTTCATGGTTGATGATGATATATTTGATTTCACAGAGAAAGTGCAACTCCTGTTGAGCAGCCCTGCATTACACAAGGCGAAGGCTGAAGGGGCCAGACGGCATGCCGAATCATGGACAATGGAGGTCCAGGCGGAGAAGATGCTGAAACTGTACCGACGATTATTGGAGGGGCAGAGTGCCCAACTACCTGAGTTCCCGCAAAAGAACCGGTCTGAAACCTCTCCTGTCGAGTTGTGAGATTTTCTCGTCAAAGAAACGACGGGATTTTTCCATAGTGAGATCACAAACATGCATGGCGACCCGAACACGGTTCAGATGAAACATACCGATAGAAAAAGAGAGTATCCCGGCCAGAATTTTCAGGAAAAGCACCTCGATCCTGCTGGGGCTCCCCAGTGATAGGACAGGTGAAAAAATCCGCTTGCCCGGAGCATGCAAAAAGAGCAGTTTTTCGATATAGAGAGGGTGAAGTGATTGGAAAAGGCCCATGTTTTCTCTGCAGGCCAGCCAACAGGGCGGACAGATGCCCAGATTCATCCGCAGAGTATCTCTCATCGCGGTAAAACACTTCCTCGTCGCGTCGCGATGTTCCGCATCATTGTCCAGGTATTCGGCCTGGTATTTATGAAAGATGGCCAAGGGCCTCGAAACACGTTTTGAACAGGTATGCGTAAGTCCGTGAAAGACAAGTTCGAGACTGCCGGTTCGCATGTGTTCGTGTAAATACTTTGATAATTCGGGTTGCGCTGCCAGGTCTTCGTCAAAGACCAGATGGAGGGTCAGCGGAATGTGAAAATGTTTCCGTAATCCCTCAATGGCGTCGATAGCCTTTCGGCCGTCGGAAATCCTCAGATCGTGCAGGGAAAGAGAATAAACCCTCTCCATTTATCTGATGACCCGAATGAATTCATTGGCGTACCATTTGCCATCCTTGTCCATTTCCTCGTATTTGATAAAGCGGTGCGGTTTTTCCACCGCATAGTAGAGGTAGTATTTGTCAGACGAAAAAAGCGACTGCCAGCCCGCAACGGACAATTCCAGTTTGTAACACTCAAACGTCCCCGCCTTCACGGAAACGGATTCTTTGGCGATACAGGAAAGTTTCATGGGCAGGGCGTCGCCATACTCGGAGACATAGGACGAGAAAGAGACGCTTTTCCCTATCTCAAAAGGGAAGCCTGAAAAGGACAAAAAATATGCATAGCGCGAATAGATGTTGGTGTCGTTGTTTGTGAAGTGTTTGTCGATTCCTTTGTCTTTATTGAAAAAATGGATTTCCCCCTTGCCGTTGTTGAGATATGCTTCAACAAGCTGACCAGTTGCGCGGTCATACCTGTAGTCCGAAATCGTCGCCAAATGGTCATAATCGAGTTTTATCGTGTTCTTGAAAAGATCTCCTTCTTCAGCCTGGATGAGATAGATTTTTTTATCGTTTTCCTGTTGAACGGAGATATGCACCCTGGTTAAGACATATCCTGTCCGCTGATCGATCCGATCTGAAAGTTCAATGGTTTCCGATTCCGGAATCCCTGGATTTTTAAAGACCGCTACAGCTCGGGCCTGTGGAATAAAAGACCAAAAAAAGGTTGTGAAGAAAAACAGGCTCCAAAAAGTTGCGCATAGTATTTTCACAGATGAGATCCCGGGATTTGTTGTAATTAAAGGGCAGGCCTGTTAGGCCATGTAGCCCTGACTCACATCTGAGGTCGTAGTTATGTATGCCGACGCCCCCAGTTTTGGTCCCGGTCCCGGCCCACTCCGCCTTCAGGCGTGGGAGGATAGGAAAATTCGTAATCGGGACCTGGCAGTAATGTACCAGCTTCTTCAGCAGTCGCAAATGCATATTTTTTCAGCATCCGTTCCTTTCTGGGCGTAAACTCACTCCGACCGGCTGGGGAGAATTGTCTCAAAGTATGTGCGGTCTCCTGTCTTTCGCGGAAGCTCAAATCCCAGTTTTACAAAATCGCGGGGGTCTCCTTGACTACAAAAAAATCCGCCTGTTCATCTGATCTTCATGATGGAGAGGTAACATTGCGTCAAATAAATGCGCGAAGATATACACTAGGCATCTTCCTATCTCACAGCCGGGGGAGAGGGTTAAACAACAGACCAAAAAAGGAGGTTTTGAACATGGAACAGGACACAAGGAGGACACATGCATCAATTTCTACTCTAGCGGCGCCCACCCCGTGCGGCGACCGGGAGATGCTGAACAAGGTCCCGGAAATCACGATCTTCTTCTGGATCATCAAGGTGCTGGCAACAACCGTGGGGGAGACGGCCGCAGATTTCCTCAATATAAATCTGAACCTGGGGCTGACCGGTACTACACTTATAATGAGCGGCTTATTGATTACCACACTGTTTTTTCAGTTCCGATTAAACAGATACGTGCCAGGCATCTATTGGCTTGCCGTGGTCATGATAAGTGTGGTCGGAACACTTATCACGGATAACCTTGTTGATAATTTCGGGGTTCCTCTGGAGGTTACCACAATTTTGTTTGCAATCGCTCTGGCAATCACCTTTGCGGTCTGGTATTACAATGAGAAAACCTTGTCGATTCACTCCATCTTCACTTCCAAAAGAGAGGTCTTCTATTGGCTGGCAATTCTCTTTACCTTCGCGCTGGGGACGGCTGCAGGCGACCTGACGGCAGAGGGGCTCAGTCTTGGATACTGGAAATCGGCGCTTGTATTTGGTGCCATGATAGCTCTTGTAACGATAGCCTTCCACCGCTTCAAGCTGAATGCCATCGGGGCCTTCTGGATCGCCTACATCCTGACACGACCTCTGGGTGCTTCTCTGGGAGATTTTTTAGCGCAGCCTCAGGATAATGGGGGGCTTGCCCTAGGCAATATTATAACCAGCGGGTTATTTCTGGCCACGATTTTGTCCCTTGTTATTTTCCTGACACTG
>JAJYAX010000386.1 GCA_021779275.1 Deltaproteobacteria bacterium
AACGGCTGTTTCTCCTGGGAATAAGGTAAGGGACCGCAAAGGTCCCTTACTGTACCTGGATGGCAATAGTTCCTACCGCAAAATGTTCCTGATAAACGTGTGGTCTTCCGTCTTTCACGAGAGGGCCGGGAACAATCCCTTAATGCCGCTGGCTATAAACTCTATCGATATTGCTGCCAGAATCAATCCCATAATCCGCGTGAAGACATTTATGCCGGTTTGACTGATATATTTTGATATGTACGGCACGGACTTGAACACTATATACAAGAACAGACTTGTCAGGCAAATGACAAGGCCGACAAGCAGGTAATGCAATAAACCTGCGCCTTTGTGGGCATAAAGAATGACCGTACTGATGGCCCCCGGCCCGGCGAGCAAGGGTGTCGCCAACGGGACGACTGCAATTGATTCCCTTTTCCCATCCTCTTTCGCCTCTTCATCGGTGTGTTTGACCCCGCTTGTCTTGGCATGCATCATCGAAATGGCCATTAAAAGAATGAGTAACCCGCCTGCAACACGAAATGAACTGATCGTTATGCCGAAAAAACGCAGAATAGCCTCACCGAGAAAGAGAGACAAAAGCAGGATGGCCGCTACCGAGTACACGGCAAGGTTTGAGATGGCGCGACGTTCCGTCATGTCCAAATGAGAAGTGAGCGTAATAAAAATCGGGGCCGCGCCGATGGGATTCACGATGGCGATAAGG
The DNA here is from genome assembly GCA_021779275.1 of Deltaproteobacteria bacterium. Lineage (GTDB taxonomy): Bacteria > Desulfobacterota > Desulfobulbia > Desulfobulbales > Desulfocapsaceae > CAIUQR01. The sequence continues at coordinate 710 of JAJYAX010000386.1, forward strand.
CCGATCAGCATCTTGGTATATTCCGTATATGCAAGCATGGCTGGATTGGCTACTTTTTGATATACGTCATGGCCTCGGCTATGATCTCGTCTATCTGCGCCTCTGTATAGTCGATTCCCGCCAATGCCGTCCTGTATCGTTCAATGACCTTCCTGACCTTGAGCGGCATATTATTCCGGATATAGAGGTTGCAGATCATGATGACCGCTTTTTCTTCCAGCGCATTTGACAGGAGTAATTTTTCCACTATCTGTATCGCTTCCTGTATCTGGCTGGTTTTCGCCAGATAGGCGGCCCAGGTCAGGCAGACTTCGGTGAATGTGTCGAGCAGGGCTATTTCCAGAGACAAGGTGGAGTCGTCGATAAAGGTGTCCGTCGGGAGGCTCCCTTTCCAGAGAGAGAGAGCCAGGTGAAAATAATTGCCGGCCTGCCACCATTCATTTTTTCTGCTATGGGTAAGAGCGACGCTGCAGACCTCCATAAACCTGTGGGCGTCGGTTTCGGCATTGTGCAGGCTCAGGAAGCCCTTATTGGTTGTGATATAATGCTGTACCGGAGCTGTGACATATTCCGCAAATTTCTTTTTGAGGCGTCCCACCATGACATCAAAATTTCGTTTGGCCTTTTCAGGAGGGCTGTCCGGCCAGAAGTGCAGTTGTGCTTTTTCTTGATCTATCTTCATGCCTTTTGCTGTAAGCAGCAGGCCCAGGATTTCCCGTTGGGAAGCGGTGAAATTGTCGATGGTGAAGATCTGTTTTTCTCCTTCATTGATGGTGAAGGTATCCAGGAGTGTGATCTGCAGTACGGGGATGACGGCGCCGGTATCGGAAAAGGCGATTTTCAGCCGTTTACGGGCCAGGAGGGTTATAAATTCTTTCTCTATACCCGCCGCTATGCCTTCGCTGAGCAGCCTCGTCATCATTACAGGCTCCCAGCTCCAGAAATACCGGTATCCGTGCCTTTTCATCACGGTCAAGCCCTTGCGTAAGTCCTGCAGCGCCGAATCCCTGCCCGAGGAGAGCAGGCTCAGATAGCTTCTATGCAATAATCCGCAGGCATGAAGGTAGGGGGACGGGAGGGATGCCGCCAGGTCGACAGCCTCATCCAGGGCGGACGCCGCCAGTTGCGCATCCCCCGTCCTGGAGTAAATTGCACCGGCAAGAATACACTGGAAGGTCTGGAAGAACGGTCCGCCGGCAATGGTCCGCAGGCGTATCGCCTCTTTGATGAGCGAGCGGGCCTGCGCTTTGTCTCCCTTGAGGGCAAAGATAAAGGCCTGCCATTGCATCAGCTGGCTTTGTATGTGTTCGCTCCTGGCGGTAATCGAAACATCTACACCGCGATTCAATAACTCCTGCGCCCTGTCGATGTTGCCCTCGGCAATGTAACAGCTGCATCCCCAGATATAGAGGTAGGGGGGGGCCAGGGTCTGGCCAAGCACTTCCTGGTCAAGGATCTCTTGAAATGACTGCTGCTGCTGGAGGAAGTTATGACTGTCGCCTGTCATGGAAAGGTAGCACAGGTGCATGATTCGGAACAAGGCCCTGTTCGTAAAGGCGATCAAAGGGTCGTTGACCAGAGAAAAGCACTTCTCCGCCTCTTGGGAAGACCGGGTGAAATCGCCGCTCATCAGCAGGATATAGCTCAGATTAAAGCGGGTATAGGCGCTGAAGTTCAGCATACCATGCCTGATTGCCAGATTGTTGGCCTGCGTGGCGTATTTTTTGGCCTTTTCCATATTGTAGGCAAAGACATTAAGCCCGGCGGCCAGATTGCGGGCCACCATAATGCGTTCATACACCGGCAGGGTCCGGCCGATTTTTTCAAAAAGCTCTTCCGTCCGCGGCAGGAGGCGAGCTCCCTGGCTATATTGACCTGAGATTGCGAAATGCGCATAAATGGTCAGCGCCAGGGCGATGATCTCGCCGGTTTCCTCTCCCTCCTCAATGAATCTGGCCCTGGCCGCTTCGTAGTAAGAAAGGATGTCCTGCGGGGCGAAGTCAATCCGCAGAAGACCGGCATAGAGGGTCAGCCAGCTATACTGAAGCAGGACATCCCGAGGGATGGTCTGGATAAGTGATAAAATTGTCAGGGTGCGGTTTTTCTCAATGAGCTGCATGCCCTGATGTTTCAGCAACGTATCCATTGCTGTGTAATTGCAGGCCTTGCTGTAACAGGACAAGGCCTTTTCCAGCATATTTTTCTTCAGGTAATATTCCGCCTCGATGGTGTGAACCGCCTTGATCTCGTCCGGAGTGAAGGTTTTTTCTGCCCGCAACTGCAGGAATTCCTGAAAAAAATGG
>JAJYAX010000008.1 GCA_021779275.1 Deltaproteobacteria bacterium
TGCAGGTGCGGTCATTCTGTCTTTCGGCCAATTCGTGATCGGGGGAAACTATGTGGTCGGCATCGTTATTTTCTGCATCCTCGTCCTGATAAATTTCATGGTCATCACCAAGGGCGCCGGACGTGTGGCCGAGGTGGCCGCGCGCTTCACCCTCGACGCGATGCCCGGCAAGCAGATGGCCATCGATGCCGACCTGAACGCCGGCCTGATCAACGAGGACCAGGCCCGGTCCAGAAGAGGCGAAATCAGCGCCGAGGCGGCCTTCCATGGCGCCATGGACGGTGCATCGAAATTTGTCAAAGGTGATGCTATTGCCTGCATTATCATCACCTTGATTAATATAGGCGCAGGCTTTGTCATCGGGGTTCTCCAGAAAGGCATGCCCATGGCGACGGCCGCCCAGAACTATACAATCCTGACGGTGGGCGACGGTCTCGTCAGCCAGATACCGGCTTTAATCATATCAACAGCGGCCGGTCTTCTCGTTACCAGAACCACCGGAGACAGGGATTTCGGCTCCGATCTGAAAAACCAGCTCTCCAAAAATAGCGTCGCCCTTCTGGTTGTCTCGATCATGGTCATGATCTTTGCCTTGATCCCCGGCCTGCCTTTTTTTCCCTTCATGGTGCTTTCGATCTCGCTTGCCATACTGAGCTATTATATTGACCGTCAGCAGAAGGTGGAAGAAGGCGCAGCCGTAGAGACGCCCATCACGCCGCCTGCCCGGACTGAAGAAAATTATGAACAGATGCTCAATGTGGATCTGATAGAGCTTGAGGTCGGATACGGGCTCATCCCCTTCGTCGACTCGGCCCAGGAGGGAGAACTCCTGACCCGTATCCAGTCCATCCGCAAACAATTCGCGCTGAACAACGGGTTCATCGTACCTCCGGTGCATATCAAAGACAATCTGCAGCTGAATCCCAACCAGTATACCCTGGCCCTGAAAGGGACGAAGATTGCGGAAGCGGAGATACTCCCCGGCCATTACATGGCTATGGATCCCGGCATGGTCACGGAAACGATCAAGGGCGTCCCGACCATAGAACCGGCCTTCGGTCTGCCCGCCATCTGGATAACCGAGGACAGGAAGGAACGGGCCCAGATTGCCGGCTATACCGTCGTTGATTGCACCACGGTGATGGCCACCCATATAAGCGAGGTCATAAAGCAGCACGCCCACGAACTCATCGGCAGGCAGGAGGTTCAGGGCCTTCTGGACAACCTTGCCAAAAGCTATCCCAAGCTGGTGGAAGAACTTATACCGACCGTCCTCTCACTGGGCACCATCATGCGGGTCGTCCAAAACCTGTTGAAAGAAGGCGTCTCCATACGGGACCTGCGCTCCATCCTCGAGACCATGGCTGATTGGGCGCCGGTAACCCAGGATGCCCATATCCTGACGGAATATGTTCGCCATGCCCTGTCGCGGACCATCAGCTCTCAATTGGCCGTCGAGGGTGTTGTCTCGGTCATCACCCTTGCCAAACCGGTGGAAGACACTATCTTAAATTCCATCCAGCACAGAGAACAGGGAAGCTATCTGGCCATCGATCCGAAAACGGCCCAGGTTATCCTGGATTCAATCGGCGAGGCTCTGGGTCTTTTTGAGGGAGGACGCCGCCCCACCCTGCTTGCAGCACCACAGATACGCCCCCATGTGCGCAGTCTGATAGAGAGATATTTTCCCGCGCTTGTCGTAGTCTCCCACAATGAAATTGCACCAAATTTGAAGGTTAAATCACTCGGAACTGTGACGTTCGATGCAGGTTAAAATATTTGAAACCACCGATATGGCGTCCGGCCTGAAATTGATCAAAAAAGAATTAGGACCGGACGCGTTGATCCTCTCCACTCGAACGGTCAGGAGCGGAACGCTTGGTCTTCTCGGCCGACAGGTCCTGGAGATTACTGCAGCCGTTGATACGCCGTGGCCTAAACAGTCAGAGCAGCCTTCTCCCGTGCAATCTCAGCCTCCGCTGGAGCATCAGGCCTATGCCAGAAACAGCGGGACCGCCACATCTGTTCCGCCTGCGGAAAGTCAAGCGCCGCAGACTTCCGGCTCTTTGTTCAAGATCGGGGCAAGACCCGAGAGACATCCACAGAATGCAGACCAGGCTTCTCGTCCAGCGGAAGAATCCCCCCGGATCAGGGAGGAGTTTGATGAGCTGAAGAGCATGGTCAAGAACCTGGCCGGCGATATAGCCCGTCTTGGTCAGAGGTCGGGGGGCGAAAAGAGCCAGATTCGTCATTCCGCTCTGTCAGGGAATACGGCGCTGCACCACAGGCTCCAGTCCTCCGGTTATACCCAGGTACTGGACCTGCTCCTTTCCCATGGCATCAGCATGGAGACAGCGGGAACCATCTCCGGATTCGCCAAAGACAGCCTGAGCGCAGAGGACCTCTCCTGCGAAGACAGACTCTATGGTTTTCTCCAGAATACCATCGCAGATATCCTGGAGGTCAGCAGGCCTTCTTTTGAACGCGGGGACCGGCAACACAAAATTGCCCTGGTCGGCCCGACAGGTGTCGGGAAGACCACGACACTTGCCAAAATTGCAGCCGGCTATCTGGGTAATTTTTCACATTCGATTGCGCTGATAACCATTGATACCTACAGGATTGCCGCCGTCGAACAATTGAAGGTCTATGGCGAAATCATGCACGTCCCCGTCGAGGTTGTTTTAACACCGTCGGAGCTTGAACAGGCGATAGCCCGGCATCATGACAAGAAACTCATTCTGATCGATACTGCCGGCAGATCCCCGCGAGACACCCTGAGTATCGACGAACTGGCGGCCTTCCTGCAGCCCGATCCGGAGATAGTAAAACATCTTGTCCTGTCGGCCACCACGAGAGAGGATGAATTGGCTGAGACCATCGCCCGGTTTTCCCGGCTGGGAATCGACTGTACCATTTTCACCAAGGTCGACGAATGCATCAATCTCGGAATTATTCTCAACACCCAGATTCACAACAGCAGTCCGATCTCTTATATCACCAATGGTCAACGGGTCCCCGAAGATCTTCTCGAGGCGGACTCCAAAAAAATAGCGGAACTCATCGTGCCCAAACCCGAAGGACAATTTCATGAATAATCTATCACCTAAAGCCGCTGATCAGGCGGAAACCCTTCGGGCTATAAATGCACGCGAGCCCGTAATCAAACCGGCCCCCGGAGAAGACAGGGTGACGCGGGTCTACTCCATCACCAGCGGCAAAGGTGGTGTGGGAAAAACAGCGGTCGTCGCCAACATCGCCGTCTCTCTGGCCAGACTGGGAAAAAATGTCCTAATCCTCGACGCTGATCTTGGTCTTGCCAATATTGATGTGGTTTTCGGGATTGCCCCGGCCTTCAATCTGAATCACTTCTTTGCAGGAGAACGGGAACTCCAGGAAATCCTGTTCGAAGGTCCCGAGGGCATCAAAATTCTGCCGGCCGGCTCGGGTATTCAAAATTTCACCCGTCTCGACTCCAATCAGAAGATGAAACTTCTGGATGGGCTCGATTCCATGCACAATGACTTTGACTTCGTGCTGATCGATACCGAGGCCGGCATATCCGAGAATGTGACCTACTTTACGACGGCAGCCCAGGAAATACTGCTAGTAACAACTCCCGAACCTACTGCAATTACCGATGCCTATGCATTGATGAAACTGCTTTCCACCCAATATCATGAAAAGCACTTCAACCTCGTTGTCAATCAGATCCAGGATGAGGACGAGGCCCTTGACGTCTTCAAGAAACTGACCATGGTCTCCAACAGGTACCTGGATATCTCCATTGATTATCTCGGATCGATACCGGCGGACAAACTGATGCTGGATGCGATCAGAAAGCAGAAGGTAATCGTCGAGATGTTTCCCTCCTCCCGGATCTCCATCGCCTTTAATGAACTGGCGGCAAGACTCTGTTCGGAGCACCCTCCTTCAACACCAAAGGGGAGCATTCAGTTTTTCTGGAAAAAACTTCTCGATTTTGGGGGTGGAAGATAAGAGATCATGCTCTATACGCAACCTCCGCAACCTGACGACAGATCCAAACTTATCCGGGAAAATCTGGGACTGGTGGATATCCTTGTGGGCCGCATGGTGACCCAGGTGCCATCTTTCATGAATCGTGACGATATGCGCAGTGCAGGTATGGTAGGACTCATCGATGCAGCCAATAAGTTTGATGTCTCGAAAAACATCCTCTTCAAGACATTCGCCGAATATCGAATCAGAGGCGCCATCTTGGATGAGATGCGCAAACTGGACTGGTTTTCCCGCTCGCTGCGCGACAAACAGAACAGAATTTCCCGGACCCTGGCCCACCTGGAGCATACCCTGGTCCGGGATCCCGACGATCATGAAATGGCTGAGGCTATGGGAATTTCCATCGACGAATACCAGAAGATGCTCAGCGAGGTCAGTCATCTGGGATGCGTCAGCTTGAATGAGACATTGGATAATTCCGAACAGGGGAAGTCTTTCCTCGACACGCTCGAGGACCATAACGAAAACGCCTCGCCCAGCACCCGGCTGGAAAATCACGAACTGACCAAAATCATGGCGGAAATACTGACAAAACTCTCTGAGAAAGAGCGGCTGGTGATCTCTTTGTATTATTATGAGGAATTAACGCAGAAGGAAATTGCCGAGGTGATGGAGATTTCCGAAGGCAGGGTGTCACAATTACACAGTCAGGCTCTCATTAAATTAAAGAGCAAGGTCCAGGCGAAGTTGGCCCGATAGATTGCAGAAACCGCAACGCAAAGGAACCAGCAATGAGCACCCCATTCCTCTTGATCCTTCCGGCACTCTTACTCTGTTCCCTGGCAACGTGGCGCTCCATCGTCTTCAGAAAAAAGATGGAAGAGCAGTCAAAACTTCTGGCTGAAGCCAATAGAACCTTAGCTGAAATGCACGAAAAGCTCAGCGTCCTGCAGGAAAAAGGCCAGAAATCCAGCGATTTCAACAGGAGCCTCAACCAGGCTGAGATATCCGTCAGACTCCAGAAATCCCAATTGTCCGCACAAAACTACAGCCGCAGCATGTCTCCGCCGGAACGATACAGCTATGTGCATTCTCTTGCCGCCAAGGGTATGTCGTCTCAGGAGATCGCGGTGGTATTATCCATCTCCATCCATGAAGCGGACCAGCTGGTCAATCTCTCCAGACTGGCGCATTCGAAATGACCGGGTTATTCAGACGGCGGGCTGTCAGACTACAGAGAAAGACTGCGGTCCAGGTTGTCGCCTGCGACTTTCCCTCTTAAGAAACACGTTGCCGGTACCGATATATACCTACACACATTCTATCGGAGAAGTAAATCGATTCGAACTTGTTCCAATTGACCTTTTCACCTTTACCAATTTCAACATTCGACAGCATTCATGGTTTCAGGAAAATACAGCGCCCTGTCAGGAGCAGTCGCCCGGGAACAGAATCTGGACAACATCTCGGCCAATCTGGCCAATGTCGGCACCATCGGCTACAAGAGATCCAATGTCAGTTTCGAGTCTCTTCTCCGCGGAGCGCAGCAGATCAAACAGGCGCATGGAATCAATTACAGCCGTATCCGCCAAAACTACACGGATTTCTCGACCGGGCCGATCAATAAAACAGAGGCGCCTTTGGATCTTGCCATCAACGGCAATGGTTTCTTCAAGCTCCAGGGTCCCAATGGAATTCTTTATACCAGAAAGGGTGATTTCACCCTGAATGCCGACGGACAGCTCCTCACCACGACCGGCATGCAGGTCCTGGACGATGCCAACAGTCCGATCTCGATCCCAAAGACCAACACCAACCGTATTTCAATTTCCAGCCAGGGCATGATCTCGGTCCTGGACAGCAACGGAACCCAGACCGAGGTCGGGAGACTGGGTGTTGTCACTGTGGACGATCCATTGAAGTTAAAAAAAGAAGTGGATACCACCTTTTCCCTGCAGGCGGGGGGGCAGGAAGTGCCCATCGACCGGCCGGAAGTCGTCCAGGGAGGTATTGAGATATCAAATGTGAACATGGTCACCGAGATGGCGGACATGATAAACAACCAACGCACCTTCGAAACCTACAACAAGATGCTGAAAAGCTATGCTGCTATAGCGGAAAAGCAGGACGATCTGGGTACGCTTGCCTAACTCCCCGCTCGTCGCCCATAATCCAAACCAGTAAAGGCGTCAACTATGATCAGATCTCTTTTTACCGGCACAACCGGCATGAACGCCCAGCAGTTGAACATCGATGTCATTGCCAACAATCTTGCCAACGTCAGCACCACAGGCTTCAAAAGAAGCCTGACGGATTTCCAGGATCTCCTCTATGAGACCATCAAGGTTCCCGGCAGTCAGACATCGACGGACACCCAGTCCCCAACCGGCATTCTGGTAGGAATGGGAGTCGGTACCGGCGCCGTCACCAAGGTCTTCAGCCAGGGAGAACTCATCCAGACCCAAAACCAGCTGGATGTCGCCATCGAAGGAACCGGATTTTTCCAGATACAGATGCCTGACGGCACCACCGCCTATACCAGGGCGGGGGCCTTCAAGACGGACAGCACCGGCCGGATCACCAATTCCAACGGCTACATCCTTCTGCCGGCCATCACCATACCGCAGGGGGCAAACCAGATCTCAATCAGCAATACCGGGATTGTCAGCGCCATCCTGGCCGGCGACACGGCCAGCACCCAGCTGGGGACCATCGAACTGGCCACCTTTATCAACAGCCCCGGACTCTCGTCCATCGGCAACAATCTTTTCACGGAGACAGGCGCCTCGGGCGCGCCTTCGACGGGGACCCCGGGGGACAACGGCTACGGCATCCTCGCCCAGGCCTTCCTGGAAGGCTCAAACGTCAATATCGTCCAGGAAATGGCCAATATGATCACGGCCCAACGGGCCTATGAAATCAACTCAAAGACCATCACCACCTCCGATGAAATGATGAAGACCACCAACGCCCTGGTTTAATATGATCCGGTTAATCGTATTCATATTTTGTCTTTTTTTCTCAACCGCCCAGGTCTGCCATGGACTGGAGATCACCTTCAGGCCTTCGGCGGCGGTGGATGGCGCCTCAATCACGCTTGCCGATGTTGCCGATTTTGACGTCCAATCCGACATGACGCAGGCGCTGGCAAGCCAGATCATCTCACCTTCGCCGCCCCCCGGCCAGGAGATCCTGCTACAGACCGGCAGCCTGAGACTATACCTTACCGGCGCCCTATCGATACCTGCCTCCGTCAGGTGGAACGGTCCGGCAAGCATCCGCGTTCTTCGGAAGGGCATCACCCTTGGTCCTGAAAAGATCCAGTCCGTCATCGCCGAATTCCTTAGGTTGCGCCGGAATGATCTTCCCGAGGCCGAGATTCATTTCACGCCGACCTCCCTTCCCCTGCCCTTTATCCTGCCATCGGGGGAGCTGACATGGGAGGTCATTCCGTCAAATCCGGGAATCCTGAGCAGTACCAGTATGTCCCTTATCTTCAGCGTCGATGGCCACGTACGAAAGAATATAGCGATTGCCGGACATATGGAGGCCATCGCCCCGGTGGCGGTTGCAGCCTCGGCAATAGAACGCGGGAGCACGGTAAGTGCGGAACAGATCCATGTCGTTTCCAGGAATATTGCCGATACCAGTTCCCCGTGTTTTGATCCGCGCGACATCATAGGAAAGAAGACAAACCGCACCATCAAGGAGGGAAGTGTTGTCGAACGTACCTGGGTGGATACCCCCCCAATGGTCGCCAGAGGACAGATGGTGAAAATTCTCCTTAATAGCGGCGAGCTGCACGTGACAACAACAGGTATCGCCAACATGAACGGCCTAAAAGACCAGATTATCCGGGTCCAGAACATGACCTCAAAGAAGGTCATCTCCTGCCGCGTAACGGCTCCAGGTATTGTGGAGGTACAAATTTAATATGAAAACACTGCCGCTCTTCTGCATACTTGTTGTCCTTTTTTCAGGTTGTGCAAAAAATAGCTTCAAGGATCCTGAACCCGTCAAGGTCACTGAAACCGAACCATTGGAGGAGATCAGGATGCCTCAGGAACAGAAAAAAACCGCAGGCTCCCTCTGGTCCAACAATGAGACCTCGATTTTTTCCGATTACAAGGCCAAGAATGTGGGCGATATAATTGTCGTGACCATCGCCGAAAAAGACAGCGCCTCCAAGGAGGCCTCCACTGTCACCGGCGGGATCTCAACCTATGGCGCCGGAATCAGTAATCTTTTCGGACTTGAAAAATCCACGGCCATCACAAAGAACATGACCCCCGGCAGCCTGGTCAACACCAATTTCAACAACGGGTTCAACAACGACGCCAAGACCGCCCGCAATGGAACGCTTACAGCCCAACTCTCCGTCCAGGTAATCGGCCTGTATCCGAACGGTAATCTGAAAATCAGGGGCGGAAAAGAGGTCATGGTCAACAACGAGATCCAGATCGTCTATATTACCGGCATCATTCGACCGGTTGATGTGACTGCCGCCAATACCGTCGATTCCAACAAGATTCTGAACGCCCGGATCTCCTATACCGGAAAAGGCGTCCTGAGCGACCATCAGGGACCCGGCTGGCTGGGGAGAACACTTGACAATGTCTGGCCCTTCTGATTCCGGATCACCGGCTTCCACGCATGTAATAAAAATATAGGCTATCCAATGAAAACCTCTACACTGACCGGAATCATCCTCACCCTTGTCATCCAACTCTTTCTTGTCCAGACTTCACCTGCTGCACGAATAAAAGACATCGCAAAAATAAACGGGGTACGCTCCAATCAACTGATCGGATACGGCCTGGTCACAGGCCTCAGCGGAACGGGCGATGATATGAAAAATTCATTATTCACACTGCAATCAATCAACAATATGATGATGAGAAACGGCATTACCCTCAACGCAACCCAGATCAGCAATATTAAGATTAAAAATGTTGCAGCCGTTATGGTGACAGCCGATCTGCCCCCTTTCGCCAAACCTGGTTCCACCATTGACGTCGAGGTATCATCCATAGGAGACGCCAAAAGTCTTGCCGGCGGCACGCTGATCATGACCCCCTTGAAGGGCATCGACCATCAGGTGTATGCCATAGCCCAGGGCGCCCTCACCATCGGAGCCTTTTCATTTGGCGGCAAGACAGCCAAGGTCCAGAAAAATCATCCGACAGCCGGACGGATCGCCAACGGGGCGCTTATCGAAAATACAGTGCCATTCGCAATAGGTGAGAATGGGACAATCACCTATCAATTGGAAAACGCGGACTTCACAACCGCCGATCATATGAGCAAGGCCATCAACGCGGCCTTCGGCCCCCAGACCGCCCTCCCTGTCGATTCGGGAACGGTCAAGATCACAATCCCCAAGGCATTTCAATCTAAAGTCGTTGATTTTATAGCAGGTATTGAATCGTTGAATGTCGAGACGGATTCCATAGCGCGTGTAGTCGTCGATGAGCGTACGGGAACGATTGTGATGGGGAAAGACGTGAAGCTCTCAACCGTGGCTGTGTCCCATGGAAACCTGAGCCTGGTAATCAACGAAACACCCGCAGTGATCCAGCCTAACCCGCTGTTAAATGCTCCGCCTCTTGTCACTCCGCCGCAGACCACGACCACCTCGGTTGAAGAAGGCGGCCAGCTTACCGTCCTGAACATGCCCAAAGGGGTAAGTCTCGGTGATATTGCCAATGCATTGAACTCCATTGGAGCTACCCCCAGGGATCTGATCGCGATTTTCCAGGCAATTAAGGCCTCGGGAGCAATGCAGGGCGAGTTGATCGTCCTGTAAACCCGGGTAACGGCATGCTGCCAGCTGCTCGATGACAACCACTCCCACAGACTAAAGGAAGGAAACACACACTATGAATTTTGCGACGCATCCGATGGCGGTGCCGGGTATCTCCTCTCCCAGGCTAACCGGCAAAGAGAAAACCACTCATGACCTGAAGGCCTTGCGGGAATCATGCCGTGAATTCGAGGCCATTTTCGTCCAGCAGATGTATCAGGCCATGCGGAAAAATGTCCCTGAGGACGGGCTCATTCCCAAGGACAATGCAACCAGGATCTATCAGGACATGCTCGACATGCAGATGGCCCGTGAAACCGCCAAGGGTAAGGGTACAGGAATTGGCGAAACAATGTATAATCAAATGAAGAGAACCATCGAGAAAAAATAACGTCCTGCCTCCTCCCTTCCACCTGACATTTTCCTTCGCCATTCTCATTCTTTTTTTCCTAAAGTTTCGATCAAGATTCACCGATAAGAAAGCTAAGAGAAAGAAATTGACGGCCTGCAAACCATGCAAGGATGCATGCAAAAACCGCAAGGAGGCGAAATTTATGATGAACGCGATTGGTAGTCAAGGATATACAAGCCCATACCCGGTCAATCAGTATCCGGCAACTGATCCGAATACAACGCAGGCCACCGGGCAAAACACTCTTGTCAATTCGCTTTTATTCAAATCCGATACCGTGGCTCTCAGCAGCAGTTCGGAGACAAGTGTCACCTACAGCACCTCCCTTTCCCTCAATGCAACCAAGGGGGACGGCTTTGACATGCTGCGCGGCCTTGTAGTAAACATGCTGAAAGAACAAGGCATTGATGCAAAGATCGCCACTGGCGACAGTGAAATAGATCTCAGCAAGATCACTACGGAAGATGCACAGAAACTAATCGCAAAGGATGGCTATTTTGGAGTTGATCAAACATCTGATCGTATTGTAAATTTCGCAATAGCAACCGCTGGATCAGACCCCTCCAGACTCGACGCGATCAAGGAGGGGGTGGACAAGGGATTCCAGGAAGCGCTGAAGGCCTTTGGCGGATCGCTTCCGGATATCTCTTATGACACCTACGACGCTGTTATGAATAAACTTGACACCTGGGCGCAAGCAGGAACCAACAGCCAGGTGACACAGATTATCGGGTGATGTTATGAGTATTGAATTTTTTGGAGTGGGTGGCCCCGGCCAGATTGGTAATGTGAAGAAAACACAGAAGCCGCAGGCTGATTCAAAGACCGAAGGGAAGACAGGGACGGACCAGGTTCAGTTCTCGTCGGTCCTGCAGGATGTAAACAAAGCCCAGGTTGCAAAAAAAAGCAGCGATTCAGCCAGGGCCGACCGGGTACAGGAACTCAAGGCCCAGATTGCGGACGGATCCTACAAGCCCGACCTGGACAAGGTCGCCTCCTCTCTGTTGCAATTCATGTTTAAGGGAAAATAGCCATGCCCGCCGAAAGAACCCATGAATATCTTGCCCGTCTGCTCGATGTCATCATCAAGGAACGGGAATGCGCCAAGAGACTGGATATGAATGGAATGACACATGCCATGGGTGAAAAAGAGGAGATTGTCCAGTATCTGTCGTTTGTACAGGAGCTGGACGAGCAGGATAAGCCACTGGCCGCCCGGATCCGCAACGAGAACCGCCGGAATGCCTTTCTCTTCAAATCCACGCTCGGCTGGATTAAGGAATTAATGGAATTTTTTGGTAAAGGCACGGTTACCGCAACCTATTCTTCCAGTGCCTATAGCGTACCCTCTCAAATAAACGGCAGACTCCTGTCCGGGAAGGTGTAAAATGGCCGGCCTGATTTCCGCTCTGAACGCCGGGAAGACCTCCCTTGAGGTCAACCAGAAGACGATTGAAGTTATCGGTAATAATATCTCCAATATAAATACCGAAGGTTATTCGAAACAGACCACTCAGCTCTCGCCTTACCCCTCGCTCAATTTCGGTGATTTTTTTGTCGGCCAAGGAGTCAAAATCTCGGATGTCCAGCGCGCCCACGATGTCTTTGTTACAAACCAGCTCCAGAACAAATCCATCGATCTGGGGTTTGCCAACGGACAGACGGATGCCCTCACGCAGTTGGAAGGAACCTTCAATATCACCGACAACAATATCGCCACCAATACCGACAAATTCTTTGACGCATTGAATCAGCTGTCCACCAATCCAAGCGACCTCACCCTGCGCGATACAGTTATCCAGCAGGGGAATATTCTGGCCACCAGCTTCAACAATGCGGCCAACGCTCTGGACACCATCACCACCAACATCAACAATACGCTGACCTCCAAGGTCGATGATCTGAATGCCAAGATCTCACAGATCGCCGATCTGAATCAACGGATCTACACCATTGAAATCCATGGCCAGACGGCCAACAGCGCCCGAGACCAGCGAGACCTGCTGGCAAAAGATCTTGCACAATCGCTCGGTGCCAATACCTATACCGACAACAGGGGAATGCTCGCCGTGCAGCTGCCCGGAGGACTGCCTCTTGTTCAGGGAACAACCGCCATGTCCCTGGAGACATCCGCCAGCGGCTCCAATGTTTCCTTACAACTCCAGGCCGCCGGCACCACACGAGATCTAACCATTAATACCGTCGGCGGTGAAATTAAAGGCCTGCTCACAGTCCGGGATCAGATCATCCCCTCGGCAAAAAACGACCTGGACAAACTCGCCTCTGAAATCAGCACCCAGGTGAACATCCAGCATGCCGCCGGGGCCGGCCTTGACGGCAGCACTGGAAATAATTTTTTCAACGACCCGACGGTCGCCTCACCCCCTGCCGCCACTGCTTGGACGGATGCCGCCCGGAATATGAAGGTTACCCTGACCGATGCGAGCAAGGTTGCCGCTGCCGCCGCCCCTACAGATCGGAA
>JAJYAX010000387.1 GCA_021779275.1 Deltaproteobacteria bacterium
TCCGTCAGACAGATAAAACGAAAGGGCTGGGTAATATTGCGACGCACCATATGATAGAGGTTGTTCACATATTCCTGACCAAATTTAGTCCCCCATTTTATACAGACAATATTTACCGGTTTCATCTTCTTTCCTCTTTATATTCAATAAGGGATGGGGGTGACAACACATCGTTTTTCAAGGGAACCATACAAAAAAAGCCCCCAATCAAGAGCCATCTGATCCGAATGCCAGGCTACCCTTTTATACCGGACTTTGCAATTTTTTTCTAGGTGTCTTGTCGGGGATGAAGCTATGACGGCGGCAAGAAGGTTTCAGTAATATAGCTTATGATACTGCTATCATAAGAGTTGACTCTTTGTTATACTAAAAATGCAATAGATATCATCGGAGAATGAGACATCCGGATTCACCTGCAATACTGATCAGAAGCAAGGAACTATTTAATGGCTTTAGGCAAACCCGAAAAATGCATTGCGGCGGTAGATGTCGATCATTCTTTTGTTCGGATTTTTCTGGATTTTGTCGCAGACCGGTATGACTTCAAATTTACCACGCATCGAAACGCTCCCTATGTTTTTCATTCCTGCTTCGGCCATGAGGTATTTAAATATTCCGGTATCAGGATCTTTATTACCGGCGAAAATGTGACCCCGAACTTCGGACTCAGCGATTATGCCATGGGGTTTGACAAAATGCAGTTTGGAGACCGTTACATCCGGCTCCCCCTCATCAAGCTATATCGTGACTCCTATCCTGTCCTGACCCGGCCCAGGCCACTGCCTGCTGACATCTTGAGCCGGAAAACAGGATTCTGTGCCTATGTCATGTCAAACACCACAAACAGCGCACCTGAACGTACCCTCATTTTCAATCTGCTCTCTGCCTACAAGACGGTTCATTCGAGAGGAAGCTGGAAGAATAATGTCGGAGGAAAGGTTCGGGACAAGCTCGCCTTCCAGTCTGCGCATAAGTTTGTGATTGCCTTTGAAAATTCTTCGTATCCAGGGTATTTAACTGAAAAATTCTCTCATGCTGCGGCCGCAAACGCCGTGCCGATTTACTGGGGTGATCCTGGTATCGGAGATCTTTTCAATCCCAAGGCCTTCATCAACTGCCATGACTTCTCATCACTGGAGGCAGTCGTGGACTATGTCAAAGAAGTGGATCAGAACGATGACCGGTATCTCCGGATGCTGGCGGAGCCGTGGTTCCCCGGCGGTACTGAACCGGAATGGCTGCACGATGCAACCTTTGCCGACTTTCTTGCCAATATTTTTGACCAGAAACAGGAATTGGCCTACCGCCGAAACCGCGGACGCTGGGGAATTAAAGAAGAAAAGAAACTCAGGCAGGCTTTTTATCATCCCGAACTACAGATGATAGAAAATCTCCAATCATTTTTCAGTAGAATGAAAAAGAGAGTCCACCCTTAAAATCTCACCTGTGTAGAAAGAACTATAAAACCGTCTCAATGCAAATCAAATCAAGTGGAATTTCCCTGCGAACACTTTTTTCTTCCGGTGAAGCCCAACTGACACCCCTCTGCCTTGTAGCCATTTGATTTTAGATTTTTTTTTAAGGAGAAAAATGCAGTTTTTCAAGAAAAAAACACTGACAGGGCTTGCCAGGACCTGTGGCTGAGCTGCGAAAATCGGTCCGGCGGATCTGTCGGACGCACTGCATGGCCTGAATTTTCACCGTGACCCCAATCTCCTGGTCGGAATCGAGACCTCCGATGACGCGGCCGTCTACAGGCTCTCCGACGACATTGCGATGGTCAATACCGTCGACTTTATTACCCCGCCGGTGGATGACCCATACTGGTTCGGACAGATAGCGGCGGCGAATTCTATATCCGATGTCTACTCCATGGGCGGCAGGCCCCTTACCGCGCTAAATGTGGTGATGTTTCCGTCGGGGAAGCTTGATATGGGGGTCCTAAAAGAGATTCTGCGCGGCGGCAACGATAAGGTCGTCGAGGCCGGCGCCTGTCTGGCGGGCGGTCATACCGTTGATGACAATGAACCGAAATACGGTCTCTGTGTGAATGGCGTGGTCCATCCGGACAGGATCATCACCAACGCCCGCGCCCGGCCGGGTGATGCGCTGATCCTGACCAAACCCCTGGGTTCCGGGGTCCTTTTCAATGCGGTCCGGGCCGGCAAATTTGCGATGAAAGAGCTTGAGGCAACCGTCCTGCCGACAGTGGCCGCACTGAACGGGCCGGCCATGGAAAAGGCCCTGACCTTTGACCTGCATGCCTGCACGGATATAACCGGTTTCGGGCTGCTGGGGCATGTCCTGGAAATGGCCATGGGCAGCGGTGTCCATGCCTGTATTGATTATAAGGCCCTTCTCTTTTACCCCGGCGCCCAGGATATGTATACAATCGGCCAAACCACCGGCAGCAATGGCGCCAACAGGGCGCTGGCGGCCCGTTATCCTCTGACCATGGCGGTAACGCTTACGCGATCACAGGAGGAACTGCTCTACGATCCGCAGACCTCGGGCGGTCTGCTGCTCGCCTTGCCGGGCAGCCAGGCCAGTGAACTGCTCCGGCAACTCCATGCAGCGGGTATCAAGGACGCGGCAAAGATCGGCGATATTACCAGCGGAGCCCCGGGAATAAGCCTGCAATAACCGCCTATCAGCGTCTGTCTTTTAAAAGGGCAGGCTTTGTCTTTGACATTTCATTTTTCGGATGTATCATTGCCGTATTGATAGTGATTTTATTTCATTACGGCAACTTACAAAGAGCCGCCCATGCTTTCCATGGACGGCCCAACATGATGGCGGATGAGACATCTGGCATCCCGCCTTGCGTCCACATTCAACACGTTCAGGAAGGGCAGAGAATGGCAGCCGGAATCAGGAGAAAGAAAGAGCTCACTCAAAGGGATATACCCACATCCACAAAAACGCAAAAATGGCCGTTCACCGCCTTCCTTACCATTGCCCTGGCAATGTTTTTTTGTGCGACAGGTCTTGCCAAACCCAAACCCTCA
>JAJYAX010000388.1 GCA_021779275.1 Deltaproteobacteria bacterium
ATAATGCTGTATCTTCTTGTCAAGAAAGCCTTTAAGGATATTATTATCCTTCTGATTTTTATAGGTGTTTGGTGGGTCAGCGGTACTGATTACATGAAGACTCTCACCGTGAATGGTGAACTCCAGGTTGGCAAAGTCATTCCGGTTCTTACCGGCGGAGCAGTTGCGTTGGGAGTCGTGATTTATCTTCTGTTCGGGAGATCGGATTGAACGCATCATACTCGGGTCAGACCGGAATGTTTGGGAATGGTTGGTCTCTTAGGCGGGAAAAAGGCCTTATCTGCCGGTAAATTCTTTACTTACCGGGTTGGCTGAAGACTATGGAGAAAGGTTGAAGAAAGATGCAATTTCGAAACGGGGTCTTCATAATCACTGAAGAAAATTATTGTCCTCTCTATAATGTCGGGGAAGAGTTTGTTGTCGCAGATATATCCCTGAAATTTCCAGTGGGAAAGCCTACGTGCATGATTTTGGCACAAGACGTGTTCAAGATAGTGTCGGAAGATGTGTCTTTTGGGAACGTCAGCAAAGGAGAGGCGCAGAAGGCCAAATTCGAATGTGGCGGATGCAGCGGGATTGTTCGTTTCGAGTTTAAGAAGGAAAAAGAATTTGCGACCCTGCAGATGAAACTCTTAGCCGCGGCTGACCGTAAGGATATGATTAAATTGGTGTCGGAGTTTGCGGGACTGCTCCGGACCATTGATCTCTTCAGGATGTTGACCGATGATGATCTTCTTGATCTTGCCGCATTGTTAAGTCTGGAGAATTATGAATGGGGTTTCCCCATCGTGCAGGCGGGAGATCCCGGAACCAATCTGTTTATCATCATTTCGGGACGCGTTGAAGTCGTTGACGATGAAGGGATCTCCTTGGCGGAGATGGGCAAGGGGGAGGTGTTCGGAGAAATGAGCCTTCTCACCGGCGATAAGGTCACTGCCACCATTCTGGCGGCGGAACCCTGCAAGATTGCCAAGATGAGCCAAAAGAATTTCCGTCATATTCTTAACCGATTTCCAGTCTTACAGGTATTTTTTTATAAACTGCTGGTCAGCCGGATAACAACGGCTAATCTGAAACGGGCCGAGGAACTGGGTTCAGGTATGGTTGGACAGCTTGTCGATATTCCACCCGTTGAACTCTGTCAGATGATCAACTCAATCCAAAAGACCGGCCGTCTTGTCATTGATTCGAATGACACCAAGGCCTTTCTTCTTTTTCATGAAGGAGAGGTATTGCAGGCGGTCCATAATGAGATGAAAGGGAAGGAGGCCTTCTACAGGATCCTGACCATGACCAAGGGGCGGTTCAAATTTATCCAGGGACTGACGGTAACAGAGAAAAAACAGGATGTTATCGGCGGGTTTATGGCCATGCTTATTGAAGGGATGCGACGTATTGATGAGAGAAGATCAGACTGAGGGCATCCGTTGAGTTCTCCCCGCCGTTATTCTTTCTTGGGGCGAACATTCTTGCCGCTGCCGGAACACTCCTGAAACCTATCCCCAGTCCGGCAAGATTCTGTGAATCGGCGAAGTCGTATAAAGATAGAACTCCTTGAGATCCTGAGACAGAAGGATCTCCGCACCATTTTCTCCTCCCTGCAAAAATATGGCGAACGCGATCTTATACGTTCCCTTTTTTCCGCGCTGTACCATCCGGAAGACAGTGTTCGCTGGCACGCGGTGAGTGCCTTCGGCTGGGTTGTGGACAGGGTCGCGAGGCGGGATCTCGAGTCGGCCAGGGTCGTGATGCGCAGGTTTCTCTGGAGTCTGAATGACGAATCCGGCGGCATAGGCTGGGGGTCCCCGGAGGCCATGGCCGAGATTATGGCCAGGAATGAGGCGTTGTTTCTGGAGTATTATCATATGCTTCTTTCGTATATGCGGGAAGACGGCCCCGAACTGTTTCAGAACGGCAATTATCTGGAGCTTCCGCAATTACAACGGGGAGTACTCTGGGGGATCGGCAGACTAGCCGGGCATGGTGAGTTGCTTATGCAAAATGGGGTTGTGGATGACCTCTTGCCGTCTCTGCAGTCTTCGGATGGGCCGGTTCGAGGTCTCTCCGCATGGTCTCTGGGGCTCCTGAAGGCTGGATCCGCCAAGAAACCGATACAACAGCTTTTCGATGACGGGGGGGCGGTTACCTTGTATCGCGACGGCGAAATTATCGAAACCACGGTCTCCGAGTTGGCGCACCAGGCCTTTAAAAAGCTCTGAGCTGAACCGTAAATATTCCACTACCCTCCCAGAATTCCGTTGGGGAGCGGGCAGGTCGTATCACCCCCCAGAAGATAGCCGCCATCCATCCGCAGGACTGAACCGGTCATGTATGTAGCTTGATGCGCGAGGAAAAAGACTGTTTCCGCCACTTCAACCGGGGTCCCGGTGCGCCCGAGCAGAGTGTGTCGCCGGAGCAGGGTCCGCTCCTCCTCCGTCAATGCGGCCCATCCCCGTGTCTCTTCTCCGTGCCTGTTCCTGATCAGGCCCAGCATCAGTTCATTGACCCGGATTGTCGGAGCCCCCTCTCGCGCCCAGGTCTCGGTAAATGAGGAAATTGCCCTGTTGGCGGCGCTATAGCCATCATTGAAAACAAGCGCCGCCGGCCCGCTCCTCCCGATGATTCCGGCAATCGAGGAAATATTCACCACTGCGCCGTGACCGGATTTCTTCAGCAGCGGCAGACACTGCGTAAAAAGAAGCCGTTTGGCCTTCAAGGTGGTTGAGAACTCCAGATCCCATTGCTCCCGGTTATGCTCATGATCGTAGGAGCCATGAACTACCGGCATGCCGCCCCGCTCAACGTTATTGATCAGGATATGGAGTCCTCCGAAGGTATCCTGGATGGCGTCAATCATACCTTTGACCTGGCCGGAATTCCTGAGATCCACAGGCAGGGCGATATGGGGGGTGTTTAAGCTCCCGAACTCTTTCTTCATCTCCTCGGTGGATTCCGGCCAGTCATAATAGGGGAGAACAAGATTGGCCGCTGCCGGACCGAATTTT
>JAJYAX010000389.1 GCA_021779275.1 Deltaproteobacteria bacterium
CTCTGCACCGGCGGTCTGTTTCTTGTGGGATATATCTACGATTTCTGGACATTAAACGACCAGATCAGCCTGATCAACGGCACCCTGCCGCAGTCTTGAATCCGACTGCGGCAGGGCGGCGCGATAAGGACACTACCGACGATCAAAGGAAAACTTCTGCCCGCCGACGGAAAACTCAACCATGAGGCCGCCCTTGGGAATGACGAAGATGGCCATGCCCTTATAATAGTCGGTATTGGCCTGGACGCTGGACCCGGGGCCGCTGGCGCCGGCGCTGATGCCCGTGGTTCCGGCCTGAGCCCCGGCTCCCGCCGTCACGACGACCGCCTGGGCGGTGGCGTCGAATTCAAAATTACCGCTGGTGAATTCCTGATAGGCCCGCCTGTCCTTGAAGAAGATGATCTCACTGAAGGCCTCGCCGCCAATCTGGAACCCGATTGAGCCCTCGATCATCGTTGACCTCCCCGTTGCTCTGCCGCCTTGATAGACCCGTCCAGTGCCATAGGAGCCTCCGATGACATACCCGGCCTTGCCGATGGTTGGAAAAACAGCATATCCATATGAACTATCAAAAAAATCTCTGACCTGAGGTGAATTGCGGAACATATTGAGAGTACCCGAATAACTCTCCGCTTGAGCGGTGGCGGCAACCGTGAACACCCCAAAAACAAAAGCGACAATTACTAACAATCGTTCCTTTCTCATTGCTGTGCTCCTTTAAAAATGAATTCCTACAAGCGGCAGTTCCTTCTCCAGAGCAAAATACACCAGGAATCTGGTCTCCTCATCCTCATCCGAATATTTACGATGTTTGATCTTTTTAATAAGCTCCGGGTTGTCTTCCTCCCGGACCTTTTTCAGGTATAACCTTCTGCCCTTATATCCTTGTCCTTCTTCCAGGAAGAGGAAGGCGGCATGGGGATTGGATTGAAGATTATGATGGGTCAGGCGGTCACGCATGACAAAGGCCAGGGTTCCCTCTTCCAGAAAATGCGGACGGGAATATATGGCGGCATCCACCTGGCCGCTGCTGTCGGCGGTGGCCAGGACACCGGTTCCTTTGGTGTTTTCGAAATACTCTTTCAGATCTTTCATGAATTTCTCCTTTTTCGTTCAGGTTATACTCCTTAAGCGAAGAAAATAAGATCTTCCCTGCATAAGTAAAGGTTCATGAAAATTCAGGTAGATAAAGGCGGGCTGTTCCTTCCGTGTTTCCAGCAGGGACAGCTCTTTTCCCGGAATTTTTTTTTACACCGGCCGCCCTGTTTTTTCAAATCGTTTCTTGATAGAATCAGGCAAGGCTTCAACCGCCGATCCCAGCAGGCTCCCGGCAGAGAGCAGGCTTATCCTGCGGCAAGCGCACAGCCTGCCCGGAAGCAATCGTTCATGAATAAATCAAATCAAAGGTCATCTCCCATGCCTACAATTATAAAAGCGGACTTCACCCGGAAGAAAACGGCGGGCCGGCAGGCCGGATGCGAAGAAAAGCCGGCCCCCATCTATCAATTGAAGGTATCCCTGGCCTTCTCCACCCCCCTTGTCTGGAGACGTATCCGGGTGCAGGGCGACATCTCGCTGGCCCAACTGCACGAGATCCTCCAGCTCAGTATGGGCTGGAGCGATCTCCACGCCCACCGCTTCCTGATCGGCAAGGTCTTTTACGCCCCGTCGGCTCAGTCTGACAACTGGCTCGAAACGGGCGAGCGCAGCGAGTCGGCATACCGTCTCGCCGCCCTGGAAAATGATATGAAATGGTGCTTCACCTATATCTACGACTTCGGGGATGGCTGGGAGCATCAGATTGAGCTTGAGGAGAGCCTGCCTGCGGGTTCCGGCGCAAACCACCCGATTCTTCTGGCCGGAGAACGGGCCTGCCCCCCTGAAAATGTCGGCGGCATCCCGGGCTATGAAGAGTTCCTGACCATCATCAATGACCCGCGGCATACGCACCACAAAAGGATGGCGGCATGGTACGGGGCCGACCGGTTCGACCCTGAATATCTTGACATGGCCCGGATCAACCTGGCCTTGCAGAGGCTCTGATATACGCCTGCCGGGGGAGGCAATGGGACAATTAACGGCCGCAGCGGCAAATATAAAGCGCCGTGGACGGGCTCTGCGACCGCTCTTGCACGGGGGATGGGCAAAAACATGGCAACATTCCCGGGGCTGAGTGAGGAGAATGCTATTTTCTCTTCCTTCATCTTTTCGCTTTCGTTCCGCAGCCATTATGACTATCCTGATGCATCAGAAGTGTGCGCGGACCTCGTAGAGCAGGCCAAGGCCTTTCCCGCGCCTGATAAACGGCAGCTTTCCGATGTCCAATCAGATCAATTTTTGCCCCATTATTTCTTGCTATGTCACGTTCCCTGTCCGCCCTCCGCGCATCCGTACCTCTTCTCCTGCTGTTCGTCCTTCTGCAGTTCACCCCCGCACGGGCCGAACACTATGACATTGCCTACATCTGGGACACCAATCTGGAAAACGTCCTCGACTATAAAGAGAAACTTGAGAATCTCTTCCCTCCGGAAGTAGGCCGGAAGCTGATGGTGGTCGGTCGCGATAAAGAATATGGCATAATCTACGACCAGAACGGATCGGCCCTCCGCTCGGCGCAGATTTTCGTCCGGCATAATGAACTCCTCCGCAAGGCAGGCCTCCATGAATGCTACGCCCTGAAAGATCAGGGTTATTACCGGTTGTATAATATAAGTTACGGTGTCGGTCCCCACCTTGAGGCCCTGGAAAAGATCTATGAACAGGTGTACGACACCCTGGGAAAGGAGGTGGGCAATGACCTGTATATCGAGAAGATTGACCAGGACGCCTATGCCCTGCTGTATCTCCGGCGGGGCGACATACGATCCACCTACCAATTATCGCAGGAACATGCCCGCCTTCTTCGGAAGATGGGCATCACGACCACGGTCATCCCGGAAAACAATGACACCATCGTCTATGGAGAATCGAGCCATCTGAACAATACCCAGGCCGCCGGTG
>JAJYAX010000009.1 GCA_021779275.1 Deltaproteobacteria bacterium
GGCACGGCCCAGTAGCCGGTGCAGTCTGATAAACATCGTCCAACCTGACACATAGAGGAGCGACCGGAAAGATGGCGATTTTTTTACCTGCAAAGATGAAGGACAAGGAGTTCCAGCTCTTCAGTTCCTTCATCTATGATCATGTGGGCATCCAGTTGCCGCCGACCAAAAAGACCATGCTTGAGGCGCGTCTGCAAAAGCGCCTCAAGAGCCTGGGTATCCATAGTTTTGAGGCTTACCAGCAATTCATTTTCAGCCAGGAAGGCCAACAGGCCGAACTTGTCCACATGATTGATGTCGTCACCACCAATAAAACGGATTTCTTTCGTGAACCCGGACACTTCGATTATCTTACCCAGAACGCCCTGCCTGAAATCATCCGGTGCCGGGGAAGCCGGTACTCGGACCCGGTCCGGATCTGGAGCGCCGGGTGTTCCAGCGGTGAGGAGCCCTATACACTGGCCATGGTCCTGTCGGAATCTTCCGCCGGAAACCATGGCTTCCGGTTTTCCATCCTGGCCTCCGACATCAGCACCCGGATTCTCGAAACGGCGAGGACCGCAATCTATCCGGAGGAACATACTGAGGGCATTGCTCTGGATATCAAGAAAAAATACCTCCTGCGCAGCAGGGAGAGGAGCAGGGCCTTGGTCAGAATCTGCCCGGAAATTCGTTCCAAGGTGGTGTTTCGCAGGATTAATTTTATGGACAGCCAATTCGGTATTTCCGAGAAAATGGATATTATCTTTTGCCGGAATGTTGTAATCTATTTCGATAAGCTGACCCAGCAGGATCTGATGCGGAAGTTTTACGAGCAGCTGCGGCCAGGGGGGTATCTCTTCCTCGGCCATTCCGAGACCCTGAACGGCATCAACGATGATTTCACATCGGTCAGTTCAACGGTGTACCAAAAGAGATGAGGGATATCATTGCAGAACATAGCCGCGAGGTCTTCCTCAAACCCGGAGAGATCATTGTCTCCCAAAATCCCATTATGGTGAACACCATCCTTGGTTCATGCGTGGCCGTCACCATGTATTCACCAGGCAGGAAGGCCGGAGCCATCTGCCATGCCATGCATCCTTCCGATCCCAAGCAGGAACGGAATTTTCATTATGTTGAGACAGCCATACGTAATATCTACGACAGGATGATAGAATATGGAGGCATGGCCGACCTGGTGGTTAAACTCTTCGGCGGTGCGCAGGTCCTGGAATTCGGCCTGAATGCCGGCAGCGCCAAGACCATCGGCGAACAAAACATCACCCAGGCCAAAAGGGTCCTGGAAGAGCTTGGCCTGCCCATCGCCGGTACCGATGTTGGAGGAAACCGGGGGCGGAAGTTGTTTTTCTCCATAAAAACCGGAGATGTTTACGTCCGAAGATTGCGGCTCAGCAAAAATATGTACCTTCAGGGGATGCTGCAATGAGCAAAATCAAGGTGCTTATCGTCGATGATTCGGCGCTGGTGCGGCAGACGCTCTGCGATATCCTGAATTCCGATTCCGAAATCGAGGTTGTGGGCACGGCGGCGGACCCCTTCCTGGCGGCGGAACGGCTGCGAACGGTGGTCCCCGACGTCATCACCCTGGATATCGAGATGCCGCGCATGGATGGGCTGACCTTCCTGCAGAAGATTATGAGCCAGCATCCCCTGCCGGTGGTGATGTGTTCGAGCCTGGCGGAGATGGGCGGCGAATCGGCCCTGAAGGCCCTGGAGTATGGGGCGGTGGATATCATCACCAAACCCCGGATGGGCACCAAGCAGTTCATTGAAGAGTCCCGGGTGATGATCTGCGATGTGATCAAGGGGGCGGCCGCAACCCGTCCCGGCCATCGGCGGACGCCTGCCCGCAGCACCATGAAGGAGATTTCGCCTAAATATTCGGCCGACGTGATCATGGATAAACCCAACTCCAAGGCCATGATCCAGACCACCGAGAAGGTCGTTGTCGTCGGGGCCTCGACGGGCGGCACCGAGGCGCTCAGGGTCTTTCTGGAGATGTTCCCCGAGGATGCGCCGGGGATAGTGATCGTCCAGCACATGCCGGAAAATTTCACCGCCGCCTTCGCCCGACGCCTGGACACGACCTGCCGGATAACCGTGAAAGAGGCCCGCGATAACGATACCGTCGTCCGCGGCCGGGCCCTGATCGCCCCGGGAAATCATCACACCCTGCTCAAGCGCAGCGGTGCCCGCTATTATGTCGAGGTTAAAGACGGCCCCCTGGTCTCCCGCCACCGCCCGTCGGTGGACGTGCTTTTTCGCTCGGCCGCCCGCTACGGCGGCAAGAATGTGGTCGGCGTCATCATGACCGGCATGGGGGACGATGGCGCCCGCAGCATGAAGGAGCTGTTCGACGGCGGCGCCATGACCATCGCCCAGGACGAGGCCTCCTGCGTGGTCTTCGGCATGCCCGCCGAGGCCATCAAACATGGCGGAGTCCATAAGATTATCCCCCTGCAGCTCATTGCCGCCGAGGTCCTGCGATTGTGCGCCTGATGGAATCGCCAGCCCAACATCGGCTCTTTCGGTCCTGTGAGATTCTCTTCGGCTCCGAACTGACCATCTCCGGAGAATTCCTTGACTATCTGCAGCTCGGCGGCCTGAAGACCGCCTATCGGAAGCGGGCCATGGAGACCCATCCGGATAGACGTGCCGTGCAGGTGGCGAGACAGGGGCATTCTTTCTTTACGGTTCAGGCGGCCTATGAGGATCTGCTCGATTTCCTGAAGACCAGGGACAAGACCGGCGGGAGAGGTTTTTCCGGCCGGCCGGAAGCGGCTGCCTCCGCCCCGGACCAAGGCCCCCCTGCCCCGGCAGGAGGGGAGCGGAGTTCCGGCAATGGTCCCCGGCAACGGCCGTTTGCCCGGCAGACGATCAAACCGATCATCCTCCCCGATGAGGCGGGCCGGGGCGCGGTCTATGCCAATACCGACAGCCTCTACCGGGGAGCCCTGCCGCAGAGGTCTCTGCTCTTCGGCCATTTCCTCTATTATTCAGGTCTTTCCAACTGGCGGACCATTGCCCGCGTTCTTATCTGGCAGAGGATGGAAAGGCCGCGACTCGGTGAACTGGGCCTAAGCAACGGTTATTTCAGCCAGGAAGACATCGCCAGAATCCTGCGGAGCAAGGCGCCCCTGCAGCCCTTCGGCCAGACGGCCCGGCGGCTGGGGATGGTCACCGACACTCAACTCAAGGCCCTGGTTGCGCGGCAGCGACGCCTGCAGAAAAAATTCGGGACGATCCTGGTTGAGAAAAACCTCGTCAATCATCATGAACTCAGCGAACTGCTCTTCCAATTCGAACACCATAATGCCGGCATCCGCCGGCAGTCAGAGCCGACATCACGGCCATGAAGGTACTCAAGGAAACAGCCAATGAAGAACATCCTCGTTATAGACGACAATGAACAGATCCTGAAAATGATGTGCGGCCTCCTGCAGCGTTCAGGGCATACGGTCTTCTCGGCAATCAATGGTGCGCAGGGGCTGAAGACTTATTACACTCATACCCCCGACCTGGTGATAACCGATCTCATCATGCCGGAGAAGGAAGGGTTGGAGGTCATTATGGAACTGACCAGACAAGAGCGGAGACCGAAGATCATCGCCATCTCCGGAGGGGGGAGAATGGGGCCGCAGTCCTATCTGCCCATGGCGGATTTGCTGGGAGCGGACCATGTCCTGCAAAAACCTTTTCACCCGGCTGAATTCATGGATTGCGTTGAAAGATTATTGGCCTGAGACCGTGAAGACTATGGAGATCTCCGCTGCCGCCAGACTTTCTCCCGAACATCTGCGGGACCTGCTGCTGCAGCATAAATATCTGGCCGCGGTAAGAAGGGTGGCGCGGGGTGTCGCCCATGGCTACAACAACATCTTTACCGGCCTGAGCGGTCAGATCACCATGCTCCAGCAGGAGAGCGCCGTCCTGACCGATCTCTCATCCAAACGCAATGAGCTGGTGGGCGATCTGCTTAAGCGCGGGATTGAACAGACGGCAATCCTCTCCGGGATTGCCCGGGAGGCGGATACCGACAGCCGCAGCCACCACCCGCTGGTCCCGGCGGCCAAGGCCCTTGAGTTGCTGAACTGTATCTCCCGCGTGCACCGGTTTGAACTGCTCTCCAGGATACAGCAGGAGAAGTTAGTCTGCAATCCCCGAGATATCGTGCTGTTGTTGTTCTATCTCGGCGAAAACTGTGTCGATGCGACCCCGGAAGGCGGGTGTGTTGTTCTCGAAGTCTGCCGCGAAGAGACAGCAGCCGGACCGGCTCCGGAATTGGCCTTCCGGTTTCGTGATCGCGGCCCCGGCCTGCCGGAGGGTATCCGGGCCAGACTGGGTGAGCCCTTTGTGACCGGCGGAGACCCTTCTCCGAACCGGGGGCTCGGACTCTATTCGGCCTTGATCCTGGCCGGCCGGAATAAGGGGCGCATTGCGTATTCCAGGAGTACGGCGGATGAAACAGTGACCGGCGTCATCTTCCCGCTGGCGGCGGAAGAGGCCAGGGCCAGGCCGTCAGAACCCGATACCGCCGAAAAAGAGCGCCGCACCAAAAACGAACTGATCAAGCAGTGTTTTCTGGTGGTGGAAGATGATGAGGCCATGCGCACCCTGCTGCTCAACAGACTGCAGCGCAGGGGGCATATGGTCTTCTGTGTGCATACCTGCGCCGAGGCCATGGAAGAGTATGCCCTTCTCCATGAAATAATCACGACGGTCCTGATGGATGTTGGCCTGCAGGACGCCAGCGGCTACGAATGCTCCCGGAAAATAGCAGCCATCAACCCGCGGGCCCGGATCATCTTCATGTCCGGTGAGGAGGCTGCGATTCCGAAGAAAATTACCGGAAACCCGGTTTTTCTGCAGAAACCCTTCACCCTGGATCAACTGGAAAAAGCGGTGCGCGATGTCCATCTATAAAGCACGAGCAGTAAAAAACACCAGGGTTCTGATCGTTGACGATGAACCGAGCATTGTCGATTTCATCGACACGACACTCGGCGAAAACGGCTATGAGGTCGAGGCCTATATCGATCCGAGGGAGGCCCTGAAAAACATCAGGGGCAAAGCCTTTGATCTGGCGATAGTCGACATCAACATGCCGGATATCAATGGTGTTGAATTTTCCAGACGCCTGACGGAAATCTCCTCCGGTACCGAAATCGTCATCATCACCGGCGTCCCTGATGAGCAGAACCTCGACCCCTGTCTGCGCATGGGACTGACCCACTTCCTGTTCAAGCCCTTCAATGAGTCCCAGCTGGTCTATTCGATTTACGCGGCCCTGCATTTCAAACGTCTGAGAAACGCCTATGTCACCGCCGCCTCCACGGAGAGAAAAGGCAGCGGCCTTGTCGGTGTCTCCATGTCCACCCGCGATATCCGGGAGGAGATACTCTCCATCGCCAATCTGGATATGCCTGTGCTTATTCTCGGCAGATCAGGGACCGGCAAGGAGATCATTGCCCGGGATATTCACAGCAACAGCAACCGCAACCGCAACGTCTTCATGCCTGTCAACTGCGCCGTCCTCGGCAGTCTGGCTGAAACGGAGCTGTTCGGACATGCCAGCGGCGCTTTTACCGGGGCGATCAAAAGCACCAAGGGCTATGTCGGTTCGGCCGATGGCGGCACCTTGTTTTTTGATGAGGTCGGTGAGCTGCCGCTGGAGGTGCAGGCTAAACTCTTACGCTTTCTTGATGATGGAGAGTATTGCCGGGTCGGTGAGGCGAAGATCCTGAAGGTCAATGCCAGGATCCTGGCCGCAACCAATAAGGACCTGCAGCAGATGTGCCGGGAGGGGAGGTTCCGCGACGATCTCTATTACAGGCTGTCCGCCTCCATAATACAGACGACGCCGCTGGATGAGAGAAAGGCCGATATCCTGCCCTTGATCTGGCATTTTCTGGATCTCTTCGGGACGGCCAAGAACATCACCTACGAGATTTCCGCCGATGCCGCCTCGCTGTTGATCGAGAAGGACTGGCCCGGAAACGTCAGGCAACTCAAGCAGACACTCTATAAGATCTCCCAGATGGCCACCAGCAGGAAGATCTCTCCGGCGGATGTCCGCCGGGTCATGGGCGACAGCGAGGGGGTGACCATGCTGACCTATAAGCAGGCCAAGGACCAGATCCTGGATCAGTTTGACCGGGACTATCTGTTGAGAATCCTCAACCTGTCCCAGGGCAGTCTGCAGCAGGCCCTGGGGCTCTCCGGCATGCATAAGAAAAATTTCTATACCAAGATCAAGGAGCTGGGACTGGCAATGAAGGACTTCTCCAACATACAGAAACGCGGCTGAAAGCCCCCTGCCGGTCCCGGAGGCGGTGAAATTACCTCCTCCGGCCCTCCCCTTCTGCGGCGGACCAAGGAAACCTCTGGCCGCTGCAGGAAATATCCTTTTATACCATCATATTAGCAACTGAAGTCTTTTCATTTTCTCTTGGTACGTGTTTTGCAATGAACACTGCATCCGAACAAACGGGGCATCCGGAACGGCCGGACACTCAAAGGGAAGGGATCGCCATGCCAAATGTTTTGCTGATTCAAGATGAGAGAAGCGCCATGCTCACGGTTCAACAGGTCTTGTCCGCGAGAGGGATATCCTGCACCTGCCTGGACCTGGAAGAATTCCAGCCCGAGTCTCTCCTGTCTGAAGCGTTTGATCTGATAATCTTTGAGATCTCCGGTGAAAACAGGGTCTGCATGGTTATCCTGCAGCGGTTGGAGATGTGGTCCGCCGTTTCAGGTATGGAACATCCCCCGGTTATTGTCGTCACGGAGAAGACCTCCGATACCATTGAGACGGCCATCCGCACATCCAAGGTTAATTTCTATTTTGTCAAACCCTTAGCCCAAGACGAGCTGGCCTTTGCCATCGAGCAATCCTTGTCGCCCCACGCCTCCCAGCTCTGAATCCGTCCGGGTTTTAGAGAACGGCAAACATCCGGGGGAGGTAAAAGACTCCCCGGATGACGAAGAGCCGAAATTTTTCTGATAATACTCTGAGATTTAAACAAAAAGTCTGGAAACGATCAGGCTGGTTTTCTAATGACCGCCTGTTTTGAGACGCGGAGGGGAGGTAATCGAACCTCCACTCCGCGCCCCGTCCTCAAGCAAGGTTGCCGGATATCTCAGCCCTGCTGCATCTTCGAGATATCACCTATCTGCAGAATCAGGTCGCCTATCGCGGTGAGAAGGTTCAAGCGGTTTCGCCGAACTGCCGGGTCCTCTGCCATGACCATGACATCATTGAAAAAGGTATCGACAGGCTGTTTCATCTGCAGCATGACCTCCAGGGCCTGGAGATACTCCTTTTCTGCTATCAAGGTCTGCATCTTGGTCGAGACATCGGCCAAAAGCCTGTAAAGATCGGTTTCCGCCTTTTTTTCAAACAAGGCGGAATTAACCTCGGTGTCCCGGTTTTCCTTGGTGATATTACGTATACGCTTGAAGGAGGAGGCAAGAACGGTGAAGGCCTCGTCTTTCTTGATGGCCATGAAGGCATCGACCCTGTTGGAACAATCATTGACATCATCGAAGGTAACGGAGGTCACGGCCTCAACCGCTCCGGCATCCCCTCCCCTGGCAATCGCATCGTTAACGTACCGCCCTTTCAGAAAGGCGAGAACACCGTCCACGGTGGCGGCGCTGCCGTCGACCTTATCCCCATACAAGGCCAGGGCCTTATAGACAATCTCGTGGAGCGACAGCGCGTATCCCCGGTCCTTGATAATGTACAGGACGGCGAGAGAGAGCCGCCGCAGTCCAAAGGGATCGGCTGTTCCCGTCGGCGTCTGTCCAATACCGAAACAACCGGCTATCGTGTCCAGCCTGTCCGCCAGTCCGACAAGGGCGCCCGCGGTGCTGACAGGCAGCTCCGCCCCTGCCCGCTTCGGCATATACTGCTCTCTGATCGCCAGCGCAACCGCCGCATTTTCACCCTCCAGCGTCGCATAGGCCTCTCCCATAATCCCCTGGAGTGAAGGAAACTCGCCCACCATATTGGTCAGGAGATCGGCCTTGGAGAGAACCGCGGCCCGGCAGGCGTCGGCCAGGCTCTCCGGCGCCAGCTTCTCGGCCAGCATCCGGGTGAGTTTCACAATCCGTTCCGTCTTTTCCAGCATAGTCCCGAGTTTTGCCTGGAAGACGATGCCGTTGAGATCCTTGATCCGCTGTTCAAGCCTGACGCCCTGGTCGGCCTGAAAAAAGAACAAGGCATCCTCAAGCCTGGCCCGCAAGACGCGTTCATGCCCCTTCCTGGTTATGGCCACATCCCGGACCCGGGTATTGTTGACCGCGACAAATGCCGGAAGCAGCTTGCCTTTCGCGTCGCGAACGGGAAAATATTTTTGATGTTCCCGCATGGAGGTTATCAGGACATCATCCGGAAGCTGCAAAAATTTCTGATCGAAGCTTCCGCAGACACCAAAAGGATATTCGACCAGGTTCGTCACCGTATCGACCAGTTCTTCATCGATTGCGACCTGGGCATCGGCAAGGGTCGTTGCAACCGCCTCTTTTATGGTGGCCAGAACCTCCGCTCTCCTCTTTGCCGGATCAACCAGGACGTGATGCTGCAGCATCTTGTTTTCATAGCCCTGCAGGCCATCGACAACAAAGGCCTCGTTGGCCATAAATCTATGGCCTCGACTGGTGGCGGCGGCCGCAATGCCGTCATGGGAAAAATCGACCACCGTTAAATCATGCAGGGCAAGGAGCCATTGAATCGGCCGGGCGAAGGTATTGGCATTGCTTCCCCATTTCATTGACTTCGGAAAGGAGAACTCCACGATCAACTGTTGCAGGACCTCCGGAAGAAGATCACGGGTCAATCTACCGCGAACCTCGCGAACCAGGGTCAGATAGTCCCCCTTATCCGTGGCAACCACCCTCAGGTCCGCCACATCCGCCCCCTTTGAACGGGCAAATCCCTGGGCGGCCTTGGTCGGCCTCCCCTCCTTATCCAATCCGGCCTTTGCGGAAGGCCCCAAAATCTCTTCCCGGCTGTCCGGTTGCATATCCGCCAGCGCTTCAACCATCAGCACAAGGCGCCGGGGTGTTCCCAGGACCCGAACCGAACCATGGGAGAGTGAGAGTTCAGCAGCCTTTCTGATAAAATTATCCTGCAGCTGTTTCAGCGCCGGCTGCAGAAACCCCGCAGGTAGTTCCTCTGTTCCTATCTCAAAAAGTAGTTCGCTCATAAATTAAGTTCTAATAGTTGTGGTTTTCAAGGTTCAGGTCAGAGGCGCACGTATCGCTCTCCGGATTCAGTCGCCGCAAAGGTCGAATATCCTTCTCCAAGATTTTCAACGGTTACCGAATACCATTTGATTTCTTTTTGGGTTAACAGCCTCTCCGAGATCTTACTGGTCAGTCCTTCCACCGAAAAGATGGCATCGTGACTGTTGCCGTCTCCCTCCTGCTGCACATCCAGAACACCTTTCTCGACGAGCATTATCAAGTCTTCTATCCAGACGAAATTGCGGAATCGCACGGTGATTACCGCGTTTCCCCAGCGCCCGAGAGAACGTGGCAGGCTTGCAGCCTTTTGGATATTTACCGGCAAGGAGATGGGCACGACAAACTGCAGCTCCAGTTCGTCGGTATTTTCCAGGGAGCCATGCATTTGACAGTCATAACGGCAGGCCTGCAGGAGTTCCGAATTATTTTCTTTGCGAAGGAAATACGGGAAGGAGATCTCTATATGCGCGGCTTCAGCCTGGAGCCGATGTTTCATTTCCTCAAGGATGCGATGGAAACTGTTCAGGTCGATTTCTCCATGGAAACGATTCAGGATCTCAATAAACCGGCTCATATGCGTCCCCTTGAACCGATGCGGCAGGTTGACATACATATTGACCGTCGCCACAGTATGCTGACGCTTCTTGGCCTTATCAAGAACAGTTATAGGATAACAAATCGTCTTTACGCCAACTTTCTTGATATCGACACGCCGGTGATCAAGCTGGCTTTGTATATCTTTCATGTACCTGCTAGTGGGAGAGAGATTCCAAGGCTATCCTATATGCCGCCGGACTACCCTTTTCAGTTCATCCATGTCAGCCGACTTGACAACATATTCATCGGAGGCCCATGCGCCAAGATCTTGTTTATATTCATGATACGCACTACTCAAAATAACAGGAACAGTCGCGTCTATCATCTTCATCTGCCTCAGCACCTCAATTCCGTTCATACCCGGCATCTGAATATCCAAAATAACCAGATCGGGAACGGCGTCACGGAAGCGTCCCAGGGCCTCCTCCCCATTCAGGGCCGAGATAACCGTATAGCCTTCATCTTCAAATTCTTCTTTGTAGAGAAGCTGAATACTTTCCTCGTCATCAACCAGCAGTATCTTTTTCACACAATTCTCCTTGTTTTTTTTCAAGAGATTCACGTAAATACAAAGCTGCTTCCTCAGGAGGCATCGGATTGATATAAAATCCTGACCCCCATTCAAAGCCGGCAATCGAGGTCAATTTCGGCATAATCTCAAAATGCCAATGGAAATGATCAATCTCCGCCGAACGCAGGGGCTGGGTATGGAGAACAAAATTATACGGAATATTGGGTATGCAGGCGTCAAGCCTCCGGAGGGTCTCGGAAAAAATATCCGTCAGGAAGGCGAATTTATAGTCATCCTCTTTTTGATAGGTGGATGAATGCACCTTCGGCAGGATCCACATCTCAAAGGGTGTTCGCGGGGCAAAGGGGGTTATCGTTATAAAATGATCATTCTGGCAGACAACCCGTACGTCCTGTTGGATTTCCTGCCGGATGATGTCACAAAAAACGCAGCGTTCCTTGTACTTATAATAGGAAAGCGCTCCGGCCAGTTCAGAGACGATCATCCGGGGCAGGATAGGCAGGGCGATGAGCTGGGAGTGGGAATGTTCAAGAGATGCTCCGGCCGCCTTGCCGAAGTTTTTAAAGATCATCACATAGCGGAAACGGGGATCATTCTCCAGATCCTTGATGCGATCCCGATAGGCCTTGAACACCAGGATCATCCGTTCCGGCGGCAAAAAGGTGAACGCATCTCCATGGTTCGGGCTCTCGATGATTACCTCGTGAGCGCCGATACCGTTCATCCGGTCATACAGACCTTCACCCTCCTTACCAAGATCACCCTCGATGATCAGGGCCGGGTATTTATTCGGAACAACCCTTACCAGCCAATTTGAGGAATTCTTTTCATTTCGGTGATCATACCGGTACGCCAGGACTTCGGAGGGCGTCGTGCTTTCATTTCCGGGACAAAGCGGACAGAATCCTCCTGCGCCACGCACCTCTTCCACGATGAAGTCGGTAGGTCTTTTCCGTCGTTCCTGGGATATTATGATCCAACGTCCGAGGATCGGATCTTTTCGCAGTTCAGGCATGCGGCATCATTGCCCCTGAGCCTTTTCTTCTGTTTCTTGAAGTGTTTTACAATCAATACAAAGCGTTGTAACAGGTCTTGCCTCCAGTCTTTTTATCCCGATCTCTTCTCCGCAGGCCTCGCAGATACCAAAAGATCCGGCCTCGACCCGCTCCAGGGCCTCTTCAATCTTGGAAAGTAACTTGCGTTCCCTTTCCCGTATCCGCAGCTCAAAACTGCGATCAGACTCTATGCTCGCCCGATCATTGGGATCCGGAACATTGGTATTTTGATCCGTCATTTCAGATAAAGTCTTGCCCGCTTCGTTGAGGATAGCATTCCGCTTCTCCTCAAGTTGACCTCTGAACCATCCGAGCAGTTCCTTCTCCATCCGGCCTCTCCTTATTACATCTTTTCATATTATTGAAGGTTATCTGAAAAAATCAGGAAGCACGGACGAAGGTCCCGCTTTTTCCACCTGATTTCCTCAACAAGCAAATATCGCTTATAACCATGGACTTATCAACAGCCTTACACATATCATAGATAGTCAGAGCCCCTATGGAAACAGCTGTCAAAGCCTCCATTTCCACTCCGGTTTTACTCTGCGTTCCGACTGTAGCGCGAATTTCCACTATACTCATATCGTCATGAAAAATAAAGTCTACGTGTACGTTATCTATCATCAGCGGATGCGTCAGCGGGATGAGATCAGGAACCTTTTTGGCGGCCATGATACCCGCCACCCTAGCTACGCCAAGGACATCCCCCTTGGCGATCATTCCCTCTTTCACGAGACCGTAGGCCTCCTGACTCATTGTGATTTTTCCAGACGCAAGCGCTATCCTCGACGTTACCTGCTTCTCGCCGACGTCCACCATGATGGCGTTTCCCTGCGCATCGAAGTGGGAAAAGGATGGTTTCGCTGTAT
Organism: Deltaproteobacteria bacterium; assembly: GCA_021779275.1. GTDB lineage: Bacteria > Desulfobacterota > Desulfobulbia > Desulfobulbales > Desulfocapsaceae > CAIUQR01. Next base: position 12,306 of record JAJYAX010000009.1, read on the forward strand.
CGCTCATAGGCTTCTAATCTGCCGTTTCTTTTGATTTTCTTCCCAGAACCTCATGGAAGAGCCGCGTGAAGAAACCTTCCTGTTCCTTATTCTGTCCATGCTCCAGAGAAAGCTTGTCAAATTGCCGGAGAAGCTCCTTCTGCTCTTCACAGAGCCCGGTGGGGGTCACCACCTGCAGTTCGACAATCATATTGCCGCGTCCATGTCCCCTGAGACTCGGCGCCCCCTCCCTCCGTAAGGTGAAGACCTCGCCGTTCTGGCTGCCGGCGGGTATGGCCAATTCCTTTTTTCCATGGATCGTCGGTACTTCAACCAGACATCCAAGCGTCGCATTGAC
>JAJYAX010000390.1 GCA_021779275.1 Deltaproteobacteria bacterium
TGCAAGCTCCGGCAGAGCCATATCACTTGCAATGATAGAGTTGAAATAGACAGATAGTTTTTTCTCGCACGGGTCCACAAAAGCTCCTTTCACAATGCTGGCCGTCTTTAACAGCACCACCAGCATACCGGTTTTTTCTCAATCTCTCTCTTTGTTCCATCGCCCGGCAGAGGTTTGATGGCAGTTTGCAATGTAAAATCAGCCTGGAGCTCTATTATAGTGCAGACTGCGCCTCTTCGCTGTAAGCATGTTATGCGTTACGTATTGGCGGATGATCGGATACTTCAGATAGACATGCGCGGGGCGGCTGTCCAACCCCCGGGCGGAAAGGGATGATATCGGTATATGACGGCACAATGGCAGATATGGATCGACCGGGGAGGGACCTTTACGGATATTGTCGCCAGAAGGCCCGATGGCAGGCTGGTTACCCGCAAACTTCTCTCGGAAAATCCTGAAAAATATACCGATGCCGCCGTCCACGGCATCCGGGAGCTGCTCGGCCTGGGCCCCATGGACAGCATCCCTGAAAACTGTATTGAATGCGTCAAGATGGGTACCACCGTGGCCACCAACGCCCTGCTGGAGAGAAAGGGGGAGCGCACCCTCTTCGTCACCACGGCAGGATTCGGCGATGCCCTGCGCATCGGCTACCAGACCCGTCCCGATCTCTTTGCCCGCCACATCGTTCTCCCTGAGATGCTCTATGAACAGGTGCTGGAAGTACAAGAGCGCCTGTCGGCCACGGGAGAGATCATCACCCCTCTTGATGAGGATGCCGCCCGGGCAGGCCTGCAGAGCGCCTATGAGCGGGGGATTCGCGGGGTGGCCATTGTCCTGCTGCATGGGTACCGCTACCCCGCCCATGAAGAACGGGTGGCCGAACTGGCCCGGGAGGCGGGGTATCGGCAGATCTCGGTCAGCCACCGGGTCAGCCCGCTGATGAAGCTGGTGTCCCGGGGAGACACCACCGTGGTTGATGCCTATCTCTCTCCTCTTCTCAGGCGTTATGTCGATCAGGTGGCCGGCCAGTTGGGCGGCCTGGGGTGTGCCGGGCCACGGATCATGTTCATGCAGTCCAATGGCGGCCTGACCGACGCCCGGTTGTTCCAGGGCAAGGACGCCATCCTGTCAGGGCCGGCCGGTGGGGTGGTCGGCATGGTCAAGACCGGCGCAATGGGCGGTTTTACCCGTCTGATAGGTTTTGATATGGGGGGGACGTCGACGGATGTCGCCCACTATGACGGTGAGTACGAACGGAGCTTCGAGACCATGATCGCCGGCGTGCGGATGCGGGCGCCGATGATGCATATCCATACCGTGGCCGCAGGCGGCGGTTCCCTCCTTATCTTTGATGGCGCCCGATACCGGGTGGGACCGGCATCGGCGGGGGCCAACCCCGGTCCCGCCTGTTACCGGCGGGGCGGACCCTTGACCGTCACCGACTGCAATGTCATGCTGGGTAAGATCCAGCCGGACTATTTCCCCAAGGTCTTCGGTCCCGAGGCCGACCAGCCGCTGGATGGGGAGGCGGTGCGACGGGGCTTTCTGGCCCTGGCGCAGACCATAGCCGAGGCCGTCGGCAGCCCGTGCAAGTCCCCGGAGGAGGTGGCCGAGGGCTTTTTGCGGATAGCCGTTGAAAACATGGCCAATGCCATCAAGAAGATCTCCGTTCAGCGCGGCTACGACGTGACCGGCTATACCCTCAACTGTTTCGGCGGCGCGGGCGGACAGCATGCCTGTCTGGTGGCCGACGCCCTGGGGATGAAACGGGTCTTCCTGCATCCCTTTGCCGGCGTCCTCTCGGCCTACGGCATGGGGCTTGCCGATATCCGGGCCCTGCGCGAACTCCATATCGAGCATCCATTGGAGGCGGGCGCCGAAGAACTGCTCGACCGGGCAGGTCAACCGCTCATCGCGGCGGCGGCGGACGAGGTCCTGGCGCAGGGGATAGAGAGGGAGCGGATCCGCATAGTCCGCAAGGCCCATCTGCGCTATGCGGGAACCGACAGCGCCCTTCTGGTGGATGTCGGCCCCGCGGAGGCGATGATCACGGCCTTCGAGAGGGCACATAAACAGAGGTTCGGCTTTATCGCCCAGGAGAGGGGCCTGGTGATTGAGGCGCTCTCGGTGGAGGCGGTGGGCGAGGCCGAGGCCGTCCGCGACCGGGAACAGCCGGTTGTGGCGGAGGTCTCCCCGCTTGTTCCTCATGATACCGTAGAGATGGTAAGCCTGGGAGAACGACACAAGACCCCGCTGTATCTCCGGGCGGATCTCTGCTGCGGGCAGAAGATTACCGGTCCGGCCATTATTGTCGAGCAGACCGGCACGGTGGTGGTGGAAGCGGGCTGGACGGCTGCGACCAACCGGCTGGGACATCTGCTTCTCGAACGCTCAGGGGGGCCTCGGAGGCGGCCGGCGGTGGGCAGAATAGCTGATCCGGTCATGCTTGAGGTCTTCAATAACCTCTTCATCTCCATTGCCGAGCAGATGGGCGCCACCCTGGCCAACACCGCCTGCTCCGTCAATATCAAAGAACGGCTTGACTTCTCCTGCGCGCTCTTTGACCCGGATGGCAATCTGGTCGCCAATGCCCCCCATGTTCCGGTGCACCTGGGCTCCATGGGGGAATCCATCAGGGCCGTCATCAGGGAAAATGGCGCCGCGATGCGGCCGGGGGATGTCCATATGCTGAACGCGCCGTATAACGGCGGCACGCATCTCCCCGATGTAACGGTGATTACGCCGGTTTTTTCGGAAGACGGGGCCTCTGTGCTGTTCTATGTCGGGTCCAGGGGCCATCATGCCGATATTGGCGGCAGGACTCCCGGTTCCTCGCCGCCGGACAGTCGGCATATCGACGAGGAGGGGGTGTTGATAGACAACTTCCTCCTGGTGAAAGAGGGCGTGCTGCGAGAGCGGGAGACCCGGAATCTTCTGGCCGCAGGCCCGTACCCCTGCCGGAATATCGATCAGAATATGGCCGATCTG
>JAJYAX010000010.1 GCA_021779275.1 Deltaproteobacteria bacterium
TTGGCGAATGACGGCACGGCAACGCTAATCTTTCTGGCGGCTGGCGATGTGATATCCAGATATACCATTTCTTCCGCAGACACCGTGTTCGAGAGCAGAAGGAGAGATACTATCAGAAGACGTATGGGGAAGAACCTCGAAGTGGCATTTTTCATGAGAAAAATTTTAAGCTTTTTTTAAAATCCTGCAACATTATCGAAGCCCCCTTGAACTGCAGTGGAGACCGGCTTCCCGCTTGAGATTGTACTCTTGCCCCAAGCAGGATACAACAAAAACCTTAAAACTGGAAACCGCGCCCGAAGCGATCTCCAGCTTAAGGGTATCCGGATGAACACCTTCCTGGAAGGATTCCGTTATGCCGTTTTAATTTCGATTTTTTTCGGCTTTGCGCCGACGGATTTCGCCAGATGCAGCCTCAGGACGCCGTCACGAAGCTCGGCGCTGATATTTGCGGTATCGATGGACTGAGGCACTGAGAACACCCGGTGATATTCCACATCGCCCAGTTCCTCCCAGACCGCCGCACCCTCAGCCTTTAATTTGCGGATGCCGGTGAGGGTCAGCTTGCCGTTATCAATATTGATAGTCAGGTCTTCACGGGTGACCCCGGGAAGATCGGCATAGAGCAGGATCTCGTCCTCGTTTTCCAGGATGTCCACTTCTGGAGCAACGGATCGAAGCTGCAGGGTGGGTTTCAGCGGGGTATCTTCTTTTTTCATGACAGCCGTGGTCTCGCTCATATTCATTACCTCCGGGATGATCGTTGTTGTTTTCTGTCCGCAATATCCTCAGCCAATGGCTATCTGACGCGGGACCGCCGCAGCGGATTTGGCCAGGGACAGACGCAGGATACCGTTCTGCAGGGCGGCCTCCACCCTGTCGGCATCGATCTCGGCTGGGAGGGTGAAGCTCCTGGTGAAGGACATTGTGTTCCGTTCAATGCGATGGACGGAATACCCTTCAGGGATCTCGGATGTCCGCGACCCGCTCAACTCCAGGTAGTTTCCCTGAACCTTGACGGAAAGGTCTTCCTTCGAAAAGCCCGGGACCTCCGCCCTGACCTCAAACTTACCGCCAAGGTCATAGATATTGGTCTTTGGCGTGCCCGCCTCGCCGGGCCAACCGGCAGTCCATGGAGAGGACCGGTCAAAATCCGGCAAGAAACCGTCGATACTGTTGCGAAGCAGATTTATGGTTCTAAACATTCTGTCGATATCACCCAATCTTGTCAGCATACCATTCCTCCTTTGTTGTTTTTTCTGCAGGATCCTTCCAGTCCTCCTGTCAGGTTGAGATCTTCAGACGGTTCTGTCCGCCCTCTTCCGGCACTCTTGCCGTATTAAAGTGAAGGATTATGGTCTTTGGGGTTTTTGCTCCCGAATCGGGACAATGTCTCCCCGGAGGCCTTTTTCAACTCTTTCCAGGACCCTTCAATGCTTTTTTTGGTGGACTGCCAGATATCCTCACTGGTTGTGGTAAGTGTTTGCATCTTCTGCATGATTTCTTTTTCGCACCTTTTTTCAAGCCTTTTGATTTCTTGCAGGGTTTTGGTCTTTTTTTCCCCGGCCATTGTGTTGGCTCTCATCTTCAGGCTGTCGATTCTGTTGTTGAATTGGTGCAGTTCCACCTTGATTTTATTGAGAAACGCCTCTCTCTTCCCTCCCCCTTGCTTTCCGGTTTTCCTCTCCGGGAGGCAATCGCCTCTCCAGCAGCAGTTGAATTGATCGCACACATCACGTCCCGTCTGAAAACAGGGCGAGTTGCCTTCGTGGTTCTGGATGGCGTGAATCAGGTCGGCCTTTCCCATCCTGCCCGGCTTCAAACCAAGCTCCTCGGCCCTTTTTTTTACATCCGTCATGTGCATGATGCATTCTCCCTTTCGATGTTGTTTTCCCTTGTATCTCCAAAAATCATGCGTTTTTCTGCCGTTTCTCTGCGAATCTTTCATAGCATTCGGGACAACAGCCATGGGTAAGATCAGCCCCGCTTTTCCGGCTCAGGTACTCTTCCAGCTGCAGCCATCTCCCAGCTCCATGCCGGGCGCCGGTGTCGTCTCTGATTTTTTTACAATACATGCAGATCGGGATCGATTTTTCGTAGATCCTGTTTTTTTTCAGGGTCTCCTGCTTTTCCAGGATACGATCCATCCGTAAGATCAGTTCATCGGCATCATAGGGCTTCAACAAAAAGTCGTCGGCGCCGGCACGCAACGCCTCTATCGCCAGCGTCATATCACCCTGTCCGGTAAGGATGAATACACCGATTTCGGAATTGATCTTTTTCACCTCTTGCAAGACCTCGATCCCGCTGATTCCATCCATGACCAGATCGGTTATGACCAGGTCGAATAAAGCGGCCTCACCGCTGCCGGCTGTTTGTACATCAAAATTATTTCTTTCCAGATAGTGGCCAAGAGACAGCAGGATGGGTTCATCGTCATCCACCAACAGCACGGCTTTGTTACGCATTGTTGATCTCACCGGGGCGCCGAGAGGGCAAAAAGGCACGCTATACGGCCCTGTGCTTCATCAGATATTTCACGAATTTTCGTTTTGCATTCTGGTAATCGTCGCTGCTGTAATAGTAAAAATTTTCGTCAATATCGAACAGGCTCTGATAGTAGGCCGCAAGGTTCTGGAGACCGCTTCTCCTCTTTCCATCCTTGCCGGTCATTGTGGGTTTCGTGGGCGTTTCAGTAAAATTCTGCATTCACATTCCTCCTCTGAGGCCCGGTTTTCAGGCTTGAGGCAATATTCCAGTCTTCCGTTTTCCTTTTTCTTGAAAATCATCGGTAATGCCGCCGCAACGAACAGGTTCCAGATTCACGATGTCATGGCCTTAGGCACAAAGACCAGACGAAAAGACCTGCCCGGGATGTTGACCAGGCATTCCCGGCGCCAGCAACACTCCCTTTTATCGCAGGAGCCGCCTTTTATCTGAAAACAGGGACAGTGGCCTTCTCTGGTCTGGATTTTTCTGATGAGATCCGCCCTGCTGAGATTTTTAACTCTGATCCCCAGTCTCTTCGCCTTTTTTTCTACTTCGGTCATACCATATCTCCTTTTTTCCGACTCTTGAAGTCCTTCCGGCTGCACACCCTTCCACGTCGATGTCCGTCCGGAAACAACCACCTCTCCGCCGCTCTCCGGCCGTGATTCCTGGGATGCCTGCGGGTAAAATTCTTAAGCGCGCCAAATCGGGTATCCGTCTTCCGGACAGACACACCTTCCTGTCTGAAATTCAATTGTGGCTATAGAAAGTGAAAAAGACAATACTGCAGAAGGTATGCGACTTCCGGTGATGAAACACCGTATTAATTGAGGGATGTAAGGAATTTCTTAAGGTTTTTTTCTGATTTTCAATCCCGGATTTTTTCCTGATATTTTCCCGGTACGATCCGATGGTTCTGATCGGCTGGCCTAAGGTCGAAAAATATAACCGTCCGCCCCAACCTGAAGAATTATATGCAATACCAACTGTTTATCCGGCATCGCGTACGCTCATGGATCATGATGGATAAACAGGATGGCCGCGATCTTGATCCGCCTGCAGATCATCCGGTCCTTTCGGGAGATGATCTGCAGGTTGAACATCTTATAATTTTCCGGTCTTTTCAAGCACAACAACCGCAACCTTATAGGCAACAACAACAAGTATAACCCAGGAAACAAGCAGGAACGCTTCCATATTCAATCCTCCGCAATGTAAGCTCAATAGGCCTTATCACCTGTCACATCCTCCTCCGTCAGCTTCCTGGCGTTCATCTGCCGCCAGACCCAGGCGATATAGGCCAGGACCAGCGGAATAACCAGGGCGACATAGGTCATCACCGTCAGGGTATAGTGCGTTGATGAGGCGTTATAGATCGTCAGACTGGACTGGAGATCCACCTTGGACGGATAGAAGGCGGTATTGTTGAAGCCGGCGGTGAAGAAGACGGCAAGACCAACCAGGACCGTTCCCAATCCTCCGAACCATATCCCCCTGTCACTCCCCTTGAGGCTGGTCAGGATCACTCCCCAGACCACCAGAACAAGGCCTGCCAACAGCAGACCCAAGACCTGGGGCATGGCCAGCAGGTTGCCGAGATATTTATGGGCCGCCATGCTGACCACCCCATTCCGGTCAAAACCGAACCCATCCATCAGCAGCAGGCTGACAAGGACATAAAGCAAAAACGGCAAGGCGCAGATAAGATTCATCAGACAGGACCGGCGGACCCTGGCCTCAAAGTCGGTGAATCCCTTGAAATCGATGGTGTTCACCAGATACATCGCTCCCAGGACCCTGGCATTAAAGACCAGGAACAGGCCGAGAGAGAGGTTAAAGAGAGAAAAGGCGGCCTCCAGTCCCATCAAGGGGTGCGTCCATTTGACCTGGTTATAGTCATTGAGGGTAAAGTTGGAACCGGTGAAAAAGGTGCCGACCGCCGCCCCGATCAGCAGGATGCCCACGGAGCCGTTGATGAAGAGGAACAGCTCGTAGACGGACGCGCCCAGGAGGTTGTTGGGTTTTTTCCGGTATTCATAGCTCACCGCCTGCACAATAAAGGTGAAGAGTATCAGTATCCAGACCCAGTAGGCCCCGCCGAAACTGGTGGCGTAAAACTTCGGAAAGGCCGCGAACAAGGCCCCGCCGAAGAGCACCAGGGTGGTGAAGGTCAGCTCCCATTTGGTGCCGAGTACGTTGATGATCAGCGATTTTTCCACGTCGGTTTTACCGACCTGCCAGAGCAGGGTCTGCCCTCCCTGCACAAAGGTCAGAAAGAGGAACAACGATCCGACCACCGAGGCCAGGATCCACCATATCTGCTGCAATGTTGCATAGTCAAGATTTCCTATCATCTCACACCTCCTCCGGTCCGATATTGATCTGTTTCAGCATAATCTTCACCTCGGCCAGGAGAAGCAGGGTAAAAAGACCCAGGAACATGAAAAATGTTGCCTGGACATTGCCGGCGGCGATGTTCGATGTCCCTATATGGACCGGCAGGTAATTCTGGATCACCCAGGGCTGCCGTCCCGCCTCAGCCACAACCCAGCCGGCCTGAGAGGCCAGCAATCCCAGGAAAAACGAGACGACACCCAGCCGCAGCAGCCCTCTGTGCCGTTCCAGTGAATTTTTATAGGCCAGATACAGAAAGACCACGAAGAACAGGGTAAAGAGACAGCCGAGAGTGACCATGAGATGAAACGAATAAAATGTTAATTTTACAGGAGGAATGCTCTCTTCCGGTTGAGAAAAATATCCATAGCCCAGGTAGTCCTGATTAACACCGAACTTCTGCAGGGCCATGGCGCTGCCGGCTTTGTCGCCACTCTTTCGGGCGTTTTTATAGGCGGCAAGGTCGGCTACCGCCATCCTTCCCCTCTCCATTTTGGCCTTGACTCCCACGATCTTTTCCTGGGCATTCCCATAGACCAGATCTTTAATGCCGGGCACAAAGCTGCCGGCATCCCGGTTTGCCAGGAGTGAGAGCAGTCCCGGTATCTTGATATCGAAGAGGAAGGGGTCCGTGTCATCGTCCGGCGCCTTCTGCCCTTTCAGGATGCCGATGGCGACAAGGTCGGCCTTGGCCTTGCCGTTATACAGTCCTTCATAGGCGGCAAGTTTCATCGGCTGAGTAGAGGCATTGACATAGGCCGATTCATCCCCGGTCAGACCCGCATAAGCAGTCGACAATAAGCCGAACACGGCGGCAACCAGGATGGATTTTTTGGCCATCTCGGTATTTCTGCCCTTGAGGAGATACCAGGATGCAACTGTAATCACAAACAATGATCCGACGATAAAACTGGAACTGGTCGTATGGGTGAACTTGGCTATAGCCACGGGAGAGAAGAGGACCTCCCAGAAGTTCTGCATCTCAAAACGGGCCGTATCGGGATTGAAGATCATACCGACAGGATGCTGCATCCAGCCGTTGGCCACCAGAATCCAGAGCGCCGACAGGTTTGATCCGATGGCAACCATCCAGGTTGAGAAGAGATGGAAGCCCTTTGACACCCTGTTCCAGCCGAAAAACATCACCGCAAAAAATGTCGCCTCCAGGAAAAAGGCGACAATCCCCTCCACCGCCAGCGGGGCTCCGAAGATATCTCCCACCATCCAGGAATAATTCGACCAGTTGGTTCCGAATTCAAACTCCAGGATAATCCCCGTCGCCACCCCGATTGCAAAATTGATCCCGAAAAGGGTCATCCAGAACTTGGCGATCTTTTTCCACGCCTCCTTGCCGGTACGCACATACAGGGATTCATAAAATGCGCAAAGAAACGACAGCCCCAGGGTCAAGGGCACAAAAATCCAATGATACATGGCAGTCAGGGCAAATTGCGCCCTGGCCCAGTCTACCATGCCTAAATCAATCTGGTTCATCCAACCATCCTCCTCAATAAAAAATTATTTTTTGTCTTCTACGGCTTGTATCTTCGATTGCAGGGTGATCTGCTCCAGAACATGGTCGGACCGTTGTTGGTCGGTGGAAAAGTTCGTATGCAGGTAATCAGAAAAGAAAAACAGCTTAAGAATCGCAAACATCACAAACAGTTTAATCAAAATAATCTTCCAGAGCGCCTTCCCCACCGTCATCGCCCGAAAGCCATCCAGGTAAAACCGGACAACCGTTCTCTGCCACTTAAAAAATATATTGTTTTGACTATACCCGGGCATACTCCGAAATACCTCAATCACATGTCCATCTTCATCAGCACAAAAACCACCCTCTCTTTCGCAAGGAGATCACCGAAAAGAGAATACACTCAATAATAAAGGGAATGAGCCATTTGTCAATAATAATTATTATTTGCATGTAGTATGTAACGAAATTCGTATCTTGGCTATAACTACACGATATATTTACATAACACCATGTAGTTCAAGAACGAAAGTTACAGATTTGAGTGCGGACCGGCGAAACAAGAAGGGCTCCTTGCTCTATCCTGCCATATATCTATCCTCAAATTCAAGGATGAAATTCAACACTATCGGATTGTGAGACCTGTATCTTCTTCTTTTCACCCCGCACCCCGCCCAAGATATCGGGAACAAGTGGCGCAAATATTGCAGAAGAAAAGGCAACTCCCACGCCTCCGAGATCGTCGCAGCGGCGAACCGAGAGGGGCGCACCCTGGAAAGAAGGCCATGATAGACATGAATAGACCAATGCACCTGATAGATACAACCCTGCGAGAGGGTGAGCAGACAGTGGGAATCAATTTTTCCCTCGGGCAGAAGAAGGCGATCATCGATGGTCTGGCGCTGGTTGGTGTATCGGAAATCGAGATCGGCATCGCCTCACCGCTCGCCCGTGATCTGGATGCGATCATGGACCATTGCCGCAAACATCCCGGCCTCAGGACATCACTCTGGTGCAGATGCAAAGAAGAGGATATTTTCACGGCAGCCGCCCTTTCCCCCGACCGGTTGTCGTTGTCCATCCCCGTGTCGGATCTGCATCTGGACCGAAAATTTGAAAAAAACAGATCCTGGGCCGAGCAGACTATGCGGTCTGCGATCCGGCTCGCCCTGAAAAAAGGCATGGAGGTATCGGTTGGTTTTGAGGATGCAACCAGGGCCGATCCCGATTTTCTCGCCGGAATGGCCCGTCTGGCCGAAGAGGCAGGCGCCTTTCGCATCCGGCTGGCCGACACTGTGGGCATTGGCGCCCCACTGCAGATCATGTCAATGGTCCAAGCTATCAAGAAGTCCCTGCATACGTGCGAGGTCGCTGTCCATACCCATAATGATTTCGGCATGGCGACGGCCAATGCCATGGCGGCCCTGGACGCAGGCGCCTCCTGGGCCGACGCCACCATCCTCGGCCTGGGAGAACGTTCAGGCTGCGCCCGCCTGGAGGAACTGGCGGGTTTCCTGGGCATGATGCGTTCCTCCTCACAGCTCCGGCCTGAACACCTCAAACCTCTGGCCGGATACGTTGCCGAAATAACACATATAAAAATCAATACCTGCCGGCCCGTTATCGGCGACGGGATCTTCACCTGTGAAACCGGCCTGCATCTGCATGGACTGCGGAAGGACCCAACCACCTATGAGCCCTATCCTCCCGAGCGGGTCGGCGGTAAAAGACACCTGATCATTGGCGCCAAATCCGGCAGAAATGCGGTAAAAGCCCGACTAGCGGAACTGGGATATGAGATAGAAGACGGCCTTCTTCTCCAAACAACGCGGGCACTGCGGGACAGGGCATGTTTTTTTCGGCGGAACGCCCGATGAACTTCTGACCGACAGTCTCCTGAGGGAATCAACAGGAGACTGTCGCATCAGTATATCTCGTACCGTGAAAGATTATATTTTCTGATCCGGTACCCCATCTGCCTCGGAGTCAGCCCCAGGGCTCTGGCCGCCCTCACCTGCACCCAGCCATGGCGCTTCAAGGCCGCCTCAACCTCGTCCTTTTCAATATCATGCAAGGATTTCCTCTCCTGCCTTTCACCTGCCGGGACCTCCACGGAATTTTTTTTGGTTTCCTCCGGACGTTCGCGGACAGAACCCAGGATATCCGGTGTCAGGTCAGCCAGGGTCAACCGCTCGCTCTCCGCCAGGATCACCATCCGTTCCACAAGGTTCTGCATCTCCCGGACATTCCCCGGCCATGGATAGGAGACCAAGAAATCCAGGAGCTCCGACGTCAGGCTCAATTTTTTGGCATTCCGCTCATTGCTCATCCCGAGAAAATGGTTGAAAAGGACGGGGATATCCTCCCTTCTTTCTCTCAATGGCGGCAGAATGATCGGCACCACATTTAGCCGGTAATAGAGATCCGCCCGGAATTGACCCCTGGCCACAGCCTTTTCAAGGCTGACATTGGTGGCGGCGATAATCCGGACATCGACATCAAAGGTCTTGCTGCCCCCGATCCGCTCAAACTGCTTCTCCTGGAGCACACGCAGCATTTTTGCCTGCAGGGCCAGCGGCATCTCCCCTATTTCATCCAAAAAAATGGTCCCGTTGTCGGCAAGTTCAAACCGGCCTGTCCGCGTTGCGTGAGCCCCGGTAAAGGCGCCACGTTCATGGCCGAACAACTCGCTTTCGAGCAAGGTCTCGGGCAGGGCGGCACAGTTGACTTTTACGAAGGGCTTCTCTTTCCGGTTACCCGCCTCATGGATGGCCCTGGCCACCAGCTCTTTGCCGGTCCCCGACTCTCCCAGAAGCAGAACCGTCACACTGCTTGGAGCGATTTTTGATATAATACTGAATACATCCTGCATCGGCTTGGAATGACCGATGATGAAATGACCATCATGAAGGTTATGCAATTTAGCCTTCAGGGACCTGTTTTCCTCCAACAGCATTTCTTCCTTTTTACGAATGGCCGTATGCAGGGCGAGAAACTGTGAGATCAGGGTCGACAGGACCGTCAGGAAGCGGATATCCTCCTCGAAGGAGACCTCCGGACCAAACAGCCGATCCACCGTCAAAACCCCGGCCGGCTCTCCCTTCACCAGGACAGGCACCCCGAGAAAGGACATCTTCGTTTTACTGATTTGAGAACGCGCCCCGGTACGATTCAGGAAAAGCGGCTCGCTATGGATATCAGGAACGACAAACGGAGATCGCGTCTGAAAGATCTGGCCGCAGATACCCTCATTGGGTTTATAGACCCCCCGCATTTCTTCGGTCTCAGACAGGCCGCACGAGGCCTTGATGGTCAGACACTGCGTCTTTTCATCAAGCAGGAGCAAGGTCGCCCGTTCCATCCGCAATGTATCATGCAGCACCTTTAATATATTGGTGAGGGTTGTTTCCAGATGAGCCGCAGCGCCTATCAGTTCCGTTATTCTATGCAGGGCCAGGAGCTCAAGCCCCTCGGTCAACCGGCCGGGGTGTGAGAGAGTATTTATTGGATTCTCCATTGCTTTTCCTCCGGATCAGCATTGAAAACCAGCGACAATTCAATCGCAGCATCTTTTTGAACAATGACGAAGAGGTATTTCAAGAAGATTATAATGGTCACATTAGATTTTAAATGAATGAATTAGGCTATAACACATTCTAACTTGCAATTATTGGTCCTGATATTTGTCATTCTTCCAGGTTACTGAAAAAGCAGGCGAATCTAAAAAAACACCCCACAGCTACAGTTCCGATTTTGTACATTTATGGAATATGCACATTGTCGCATAAACAAATGTTTACAATATTGTCATTTTTCCGAAACAAGGTCGCGCCATCTTCTTTCTGTCGATCTTTCCTGCCGTTTCCTCCTCGCCCCTGTCGAACGGACGAACGAACAAACCATTCTGTCGCCATCAGTTCATTTTTGTAGCATTTGCGACAAAAATGAACTGATGGCAGCTAGTGTCAAATAATTATCATTTTTGTGTTTTATTTACATAAGATAACTTCTTTATTGGATTAAATTAATACTTATACAAATGGCACACCCTTTGCTTTTACAGATTCCAACAGACACACCCGGTGAAACGTAATGTCACATTTAACTGGAACATATTTCTCACACTGAACAAAAAAGGCCACTCAAGGTCACCTGCTCGCTCAGACGGCGCAACAAGGAGAACTACGATGAGAAAGGTAGCAATTTATGGAAAAGGCGGCATTGGAAAATCCACAACAACCCAGAACACGGTGGCGGGACTTGCCCAGATGGGACGGAAGGTCATGGTCGTGGGCTGCGACCCGAAAGCGGACTCAACCCGGCTATTATTGGGCGGTCTGGCTCAAAAATCGGTCCTGGATACCCTGCGGGAAGAAGGCGAGGACGTGGAGCTCGACAATATCAGAAAGAAGGGATACGGCGACACCTGGTGCGTTGAATCCGGCGGTCCGGAACCAGGGGTCGGTTGCGCCGGTCGCGGCATCATCACCTCGATCAATATGCTGGAGTCCCTCGGGGCCTACGAAGAAAAGGAAGGATTGGATTACGCCTTTTACGATGTTCTGGGCGACGTCGTCTGCGGTGGATTCGCAATGCCGATCAGGGACGGCAAGGCTGAAGAGATCTATATCGTCGTCTCCGGCGAGATGATGGCCATGTATGCCGCCAACAATATCTGTAAAGGCATCATGAAATACGCCCAGTCCGGAAGCGTCCGCCTCGGCGGCCTGATCTGCAACTCCCGCGCCGTCGACAACGAAAAAGAGATGATTGATGAACTGGCGAAAAAGATCGGCACCAAAATGATCTATTTCGTTCCCCGGGATAACGACGTGCAGCGGGCTGAAATCAACAGGAAAACCGTCTTGGAATGGAACGACAAGGTGCCGCAGGCCGATGCGTATCGGGGACTGGCCAAGGCCATCGACGAAAACACCAACTTTGTCATCCCCAAGCCCCTGGCCATGGAAGAGCTTGAGCAGCTTCTGATGGACTTCGGTCTGATGGCGGATGCATAATCGATAGAAACCAGAAAAAGGAGATGCAACAATGATGATTATGATCAGAGCAATAATCCGGCCGGAAAAGGCAGACGATGTCCTGGCGGCCCTTATGGATGCAGGATTCCCGGCGGTTACAAAATATTCGGTGGCCGGACGCGGTAAACAGCGCGGTATTAAAATCGGGGCGATAACCTATGACGAACTGCCGAAGACCATGCTGCTCAGTGTCGTCAAGGAGGAAGACAAGGATTTTGTCATCGAAACCATCATGACTGCCGCCAGGACCCCGGGCAAAGGGGCCTTCGGCGACGGCAAGATCTTCGTTTCCGCCGTCCAGGATGTCTACACCATCAGCTCCGGTGTCAAAGAGACCGGACCCGAGGGAGGGAAGGCATGAAAGAAGTGATCGCGATTGTGCGAATGAATATGATGAACAAGACCAAGATAGCCCTGACAGAGGCCGGCGTGGATGCGTTTTTCGCTCATGAGGCGCAGGGTCGCGGCAAAGGTTTTGTCAATCCTCAGGTCCTGACCGGGGCTAAAGAGGGATACGAAGAGGCGGCCGCCCTCCTTGGACAAAAGGGGGCTCTCTATGCCAAAAGAATGCTGACCATCGTGGTTAAAGACAACATGGTCGACGATGTGGTCCAGACGATTATCGAAACCAACCAGACAGGCAAACCCGGAGACGGCAAGATATTTGTGCTGCCGGTGGGAGACGCCGTTCGCGTCCGTACAGGCGAAAAAGGCGAAAAATCCATAGTATAAACTCCCCAGGAGATATGTGATGGCAAGAACAAAGAGAAAACTGGTGCAGTGGGAGCCCACCGACATCAAGGCGGAACTTCTGACGAAATACCCGCCCAAGGTGGCCCGCAAACGCGCCAAACAGATAATGATCAACGAGGCCCTGGAAAACACGACTCCGGAGATCGTCGCCAACGTCCGGACCATCCCCGGCATCATCACCATGCGCGGCTGCACCTACGCCGGCTGCAAGGGCGTGATCATGGGACCGACCAGTGATATCGTCAATCTGGTGCATGGACCGATAGGGTGCAGTTTTTACGCCTGGCTGACCAGAAGGAATCAGACCTCGGCGTCCGGCGAGAAGAATGAAAACTTCATCCCCTATGCCATGTCCACCGACATGCAGGATTCCGACATCATCTTCGGCGGCGAGAAGAAACTGGAGGCGGCCATCCAGGAGGCCTATGACCTCTTTCACCCCAAGGGCATCGCGATTTTCGCCAC
>JAJYAX010000391.1 GCA_021779275.1 Deltaproteobacteria bacterium
TGAACGTGCGGCGTTTTCTTTTCATTGTTTTACCGGGATAGTACAACCAATGGCGGCGGCCTGGTTGAGAAAAAAATCATCGGTCATGCCGGCGATAAAATCGCGTACCATGGCCTCGGGTGGTTGGACATCAGGATACATTTCCTCTCGTGCGTTTATCATGTCGATCCCGGATGGAGATATCCTGGTATTCTCGTGCTGGTGACGGAGCAGGGAGACAAAAAGACTTTCGTAACAATCTCTGATGAGTGGTGCTGATTTCTTGGTCAGAGGATTGAGGTAGATAGACTGATAGTTGAATTTTTTCAATTTTTCCAGAGCGGTGGAGACATCTTCGCTGAAACCGATAAAATCCTCTCTGCCCGAGACGGGGCTCCCCGGCGGGGTAACCTTACTATTCATGATCAGATCGGTTACCAGGCTGTAGACAATGGAGCCATTGGTATCGCCGAGTACTGACTGACAATCTTTAGGAATGTCCGAGCGCTGAATGAGGTTGAGGATGATCGCGTCTTCGATGTCCCTGCCGATATAGGCCACCGTGTCGGCGAGTCTGACCACACATCCTTCGAGGGTCATGGGCCGCAAATCAACAGACGGGTCTTTTTCCTTGGCCGCGATTTTCAGGTCCAGGTCATCGAAGGTCCGGCCAGGCTGGGGGGCGAGAAAGCGGCTATGGCTTTCCCCATCATGGCAGAGAATGCCGTCCAGGGTCTGCAGGGAAAGATTCCAGCCTCTTCCCTTTCTTTCCAGGCAATCAAGAAAACGAACCGATTGGATGTTATGTTGAAACGGCGGCAGGCCATGCCGCACGCAGAGGTCCGAGAGAAAGGCCTCCCCGTCATGGCCGAAAGGAGGGTGGCCGATATCATGGCCCAGGGCGATAGCCTCGATCAGATCCTCATTCAGACCGAGAAAACGGCCGATGGTGCGGGCGATACGGGAGACCAGCTGAACATGCAGTCCTCGGTGGGTGATATGGTCATTGGCCACCAGGCAGAAGACCTGGGTCTTGTCAATATACCGGGTGTAGGCCCTGGAGTGGAGTATCCGGTCGGCATCCAGGGCAAAATTCTGCCGATATCCCCGCCGCTCCTCCTCTTTTCGTCGCAGGGCCTGCGAACTGGTGGTGGCTGCAGGTGAGAGTCGTTTTGCCTCATCGCCGTTCAAGGTATTGAGAAGGTCGAAGAGGGGTGTGTGTTTGTGGTGTCCTGGCATAAAATAGCTTTGTTAGGGGAAAAAGAAAACCAGCCGGCATGATAGCAGCTGAAAAATCTTATATTATACATTATCTGGGTAAAAAAACATCCGCCGCTCTTAAAGTTCGGCGAAAAGTTCAAGGGATCACCGCATGCCGGCTTTCCTGCGGAGGCGGGGGCTGCTTCGGTCTTTTGGCTGGTCTTTACCGTTTTGTCGGGACTGACAGCAGGCAGACGGGGGGCCTTCTGATTTTCCTTGCAATATGGTGTTGAAAGTGTTCATATACACGAAATATGTGGTGTGCTTCTTGCTTTTTTGAAGGGATGGGGAGGAGCGCGCGGAGAAAGATGCCGTGGCCGGAGAAAGATGCCGTGGCCGCTATGGCCGCTATGGCCGCAAGAGCAGCAGGTCTATCCGGCTGTGATGATGAGGCCCTTGGCCGGGAGTCGGCAGAGGGTTTACGTATACGATTGAGAGGTGATTTTGACCATTTTATTAGTAGCTAAAGACATTTCGCGATTTGCAGTTCTGATAGACGGTTTACGACAAGGACAGGAGGCCGATGTCGTCTCGGCTGCCGACGGCAAGGCCGGCCTTGAGGGTCTTAAGACCACATCCATAGATCTGGTGATAGTCGATGCACGGCTCGACGATATGACCGGTATCGACTTTGTCAAACAGGTGGTGAAGGTCAACCCGCTCGTCAATACGGTGGTTGTCAGCGATCTGTCGGCGGAAGACTTCCATGAGGCGACCGAGGGGCTGGGGGTGCTGCTGCAATTGCCTCGACAACCGCAGGCAGGCGACGCTGAAAGGCTTCTTGCCGTTCTGGCGAAGATTGCAGGCCTGATGCCGCCACAGGCCAACAAGGTGATATGGAAATGATTATCAGTGTGGCCAGCGGCAAGGGTGGTACCGGAAAGACCACCGTTTCCACGAATATGGCGCTCGCCGTAGGCGCAGGGATTGAACTTCTTGATTGCGATGTCGAGGAGCCCAACGCCCATTTCTTTCTCCAACCGGTAATGGAGCGGACCGAAGGCGTTGAGACCCCGATCCCTCTGGTGGATCTGGGAAAGTGCACTTTCTGCAAAAAATGCGCACACATCTGTCGCTTTAATGCCATAGTGGTGGTGGGCCGCAAGGTGCTCATCTTCCCGGAACTCTGTCATAGTTGCGGCGGCTGTATGGTGGTCTGCCCGGAGAAGGCCATCAGTGAAACCGGCCGGGAACTGGGTGCGCTCTCTTTTGGATCTCACGACGGTGTCCGCTTCATTAATGGCCGGCTGCGGGTCGGCGAGGCCATGTCTCCGCCTCTCATCAAGCGGGTGCGGGCCGCGGCGGATCCTGTTCTTGTCACCATCATCGATGCACCGCCGGGGACATCCTGTCCGGTGATCGCCGCCATGAACGGGGCGGATTTCATCCTGCTGGTGACCGAGCCGACCCCCTTCGGCCTGCATGACCTGAAGCTGGCGGTGGAGGCGGTGAGGTTGCTGGGAATACCCTGCGGTCTGGTGGTTAACCGCTGTGACATCGGCGACCGGCAGGTCTTTGCCTATGCCGAGGCCGAGGGGATACCGATCCTTCTGACTATTCCCTTTGACCGGCGGATTGCCGAGATCTATTCTCAAGGCAAGATCATCGTGGAAGAGCTCCCGGAGTGGAAGAAAAAATTTCAGGATCTCTTTCGGGATATCGCGACAATCATCCAGGAGCAGAACAAGGTGCCCCCATGCGTGAAGTAGTGATCATCAGCGGCAAGGGCGGGACGGGCAAAACC
>JAJYAX010000392.1 GCA_021779275.1 Deltaproteobacteria bacterium
AGACCGAAAAAGGTATGGAAGACGGTTGCCTGATGCCCGAGCCTGACGGTATTCAAGGCCAGAACAAGCGCCGGGTAGGCTCCATCCAAGGTTCCCCGCGAACAGATAAACTGGTATTTCTTTTTTCCTTCAGGCATGACGATCTCCTCATTTTTAGTACATACTATTAACTTTATTTGCACAATTTTTGGTCAGATCAGCATCTCTTTCACTGATTCCATTGACCGTTTGAGCTGAGACAGCCCGTTTAACAGCAGAGAACGCTGCTCCGGCGAAAACTGCCCCAGGACCTTGCCGTGCAGCTCCCGCCGAAAGGAGACGATCTCGACCACCAGCCCTTCTCCTGCCGCCGTCAGCCTCAGCAGCTTGACCCTGGAGTCCGCCGGATCACCGCTCTGTTCCAGCAACCTGCGCCCCAAAAGCCCTGCCACCAGCTTGGTTATCCGGCTCTTCGCCACATTCAGCCGCCCGGCCAATGCCTTGGCTGTCAGATACCGCTCATTCTGAAACTGGAGCAGACACCGGAGCTCCGCCTCGGGGAGGCCGAAACGCTCACTCTGGTATTGCATGCGCTCCTGGCAGCACAAAAAAAGCGAGTCTATGAGTCCCTGAAAGTCCAGGACCTCACGGGCGGGGATTGTGATGGGGGTCTCAATATTATTCATACTGTGAACTATAGAGAGGGCCCATTGTATTGTCAAGTCCTTTTCGCCGGGATTTTTCGGATGATCAGTGACGAACAACCATCGTAACGGCTGTCCTGTGGCCTGGCCGAAATCGTATCCACCCGACAACCAAACAAATCCGCCTCTTCCGGTCAATGGTTCCCCCGCCACAGCGGACCTGTCAATTTTGCAATTCCGGAATTTTATGCCGGCCAGCTAAATTTTTCCCAATCCTGGACTTTCTTTTTTTATCTGTGTAACATTACAGATGTTGTGAGTTATGTATCAGCCTCGGCCAGTATATCTCTTGAAACAGGAGGGAAACCATGAAAAGTTCAACAAAGATGGCGGCGCTGCTCTTTTGCGTGCTGCTTGCAGGGATAAATCCTGCCTCTGCCGACGACATCGGCTGTCTGGATACGACCTTTAAACTCTTAAGCCCCAACGATTCGGTCTGCGTCTCGGCCTTTGAAGACTCGAAGGTGCGCGGCGTCACCTGCCATATCAGCCAGGCCAGAAAAGGCGGCTGGGGCAGCGTGGTCGGCCTGGCCGAAGACCCGTCGCGTTTTTCCATAGCCTGTCGGCAGACCGGCCCCATTGTTTTGCCCGAGAAACTCCCCAGCCAGGAAAATGTCTTCAGCGAGAAAACCAGTATCTTCTTCAAGAATACCAAAGTGATCCGGATGTTCGATAAAAAGCATAACACGCTGATCTACCTGGCCGTCAGCAAGAAACTGATTGAAGGCAGTCCTCAGAATTCCATATCCACGGTCCCCATCATGCCATGGGAGGCCAGGTAACGTCATTTTATTGATCTTATTTGATATATTCTTAAGGGAAGAACGAAAATGGGCTCGGAAAAGAGAAAATTCGAACGGTACGTTTTTCATAACAATGAGAGGATCGTTGTCTCTTTGACGTTGGACAATGGTGGTGGAACCGTTGAGGCCAGAGTACTCACTATCAGTCAGGGGGGATTGGGAGTGGTTATCGAAAAGGCAAGAATCCCAGATCTGAAGGAGGAAGCCATTCTTTTTCTTAAGGAAGTAGACGGGAAAGGGCGGATTGCAGAGCTTGCAGGGCACTCGCTCAAGGTGAAGTGGATACTGGATTATAAACCTCTCAATAATCTCGCTTTAGGATGTGAATTTATCGACCTCAACGAAAGGTGCCGCCTGGAAATCGATTCTTTTCTGACACCCGATCAGCACGATGGGGCAACAGGACGTTCCGAAAATTGAGGGCCGGATTCAGGCCTCGTTGAAAGGTGTGACTGCAGGTATTTTATTTTTCTCCCAGCTTTGTTTCGGGAAAACGGATGATGAATTTTGCTCCCTGCCCGGGAGAGCTTATCGCCAGTATCTCACCCCCGTGACGTTCGGCAATCCTTTTACAGATCGAGAGCCCTATGCCCGTCCCTTCAAAATGATCCCTGGAATGAAGGCGCTCAAAGAGATTAAAGATCTTTCCTGATTCCTTCTCTTCGAATCCGATACCATTATCCTCGACAATAACTTCCCAGCGATTCATTTTTTCATCGGCATCAGTCTGACGACTGTAGATGCAGATAGTTGGAACCTCCCCCGGTTTATGAAATTTCAGCGCATTGCTGATAAGATTTTTCAGCAGCTGGTACATCTGACCATGATCGGCACACACTGAAGGAAGGCTCTCCAGGGTGACGACAGCCTTTTCTTTGCGCAGAAAATAATCCATATCCTGAATGACCTCCCTGGCAATATCATTCAGGTCGATGGCGCTGATTTCCTTGGATTGGGTGGCGATCCGGGAGTAACTCAGCATGCTGTCCAACAACATCTGCATATGCCGGGTGGCCTTCTCGATCTGCTGCAGATATACGCAGCCTTCTCTCTCCTGGTCTTGAAAACATTTGGTCCGTAACCGTTTGCTGAAAGCCTGGATCAGAATGATCGACTCCCTAAGGTCGTGAGAGGCCATATACCCGAAGGCCTGAAGGTCCCTGTTTCTCTGTTCCAGTTTTTCGATATGGGATTCCAGGCTCTTCTCAATTTTTTTCCTGTCGGTAATGTCCCGGTTGGTCACATATCTCCCGAGAAATGCGCCATCCTCCCCATATACCGGTTGACAGTAGTGGGCGACACACCGCTCTTCGCCCTGACGGGTTGTAATCCAAAATTCCAGATGACAGACCTCGGTCATCTGGAATTCTTCTTCGAGATGCCTGGCAATCTGTTTTCTTTCACTCTCCCGGGTGATGGAGACAAACAGGGAAGGATCCGCCTCGAATTCCTCCGCTCCGTACCCGGTAATTCTCTCACACGACGGTGAGATAA
>JAJYAX010000393.1 GCA_021779275.1 Deltaproteobacteria bacterium
CAGAAACTGATCAGCTCCCAGGATGATGCTGTACTGCCCTTCAAAGGCAAAGGGGCCGCCGGAGATGGCGCAATTTCCCAGGGCCATGACCCATTTGGGCTCCGGCATCTGGTCATAGAGGGTCTTGATGCCGGGCATCATCTTCTTGGTGATGGTGCCGGCGACGATCATCACGTCACTCTGCCGGGGGGAAGGGCGAAAAACCTCGGCCCCGAACCGGGACATGTCGAATCTGGCGCAACCGGTGGCCATCATCTCGATGGCGCAGCAGGCAATACCGAAGGTGAGGGGCCAGAATGAATTGACCCTGCACATATTGATCAGCTGGTCGGTCAGTGCAAACTGAACGATGGAAGACGGTATGCCTTCCCTTATCGATGGTATGTTTTTCGTTCCCACTTAAATACTCCCTTGATCCATGCGTAAACGATAGCAAGCGAAAGAATGCCGACGAACATGAGAATCTCGACAAAATCACGGTAAGAAGAGGCGAAGATTCCCTTGTTATAGGTCAACGATACCGGAAAGAGAAACAGGACATCCACATCGAAGGCGAGAAAGATCAGTGCATACAGGTAAAAAACCACGCCATACCTGATCCAGCTGTCCCCTATGGGATCCATGCCGCATTCGATATATTGACTGGATTTGTTGACGATCTGTCGTGTCTTGAGCGGCATCAAGAGATAAACAATAATAATCGGACCCAAGGCGAAGGCCAGCCCGCCCAATGAGAAGGCTGTGATCCAGATGATATTGTCACGGTAAAGGAATTCCGAGAACTGGGGTTCCATGTCGACGCTCCATCCTGAGTTGAGAGACAACTGAAAGTGCGGTCAAACGAAAGCTACAGTAGTTAATCGGTAAAACCGTGTCAACAGTAAACTGAATGAGTATTCAGTTTACTGTTGGTGCGCGGGAAATAAGTAGCATTTATAAAAAGAATAAATTGTAGAAAGATCTTGAAGATGGTTTTATAAATGATAAGATGAAACAGCACTACTAAAAAAATAAGATGAATTTAATCAAAAATATTGAATGATGGTGTGATGAATGTCTATTACATTGAGACAACTGGAAATATTTATAGCTGTTGCGGAAACGGCTCAGGTCACGAAGGCCAGTAAAAAATTATTTGTTACCCAATCGGCGGTGAGTATGGCGCTGGCCGAACTGGAGAATCAACTCGGAGGGTCGCTCTTTGACCGGCATGGCCGCAGCCTGCTTCTAAATGCCCGTGGTCGTTATCTTTTACCTCTGGCGAAAGATATTACCTCCCAGGTCAGCAATGTTGAAACCATCATGTCCGAGAGAAACGACAAACTTGCCGGGCATATTGAGGTGATTGCGACTTTATCTCTGGGAAATTATATACTTCCATACCTGATCGGGGCCTTCAAAAGGATACATCCGCGGGTTCATGTCAACATGCTTGTTTATAATACCCAGTATGCCGAGAGGATGGTAGTGGACGGGGCTATGGATATAGGTTTTGTCGAAGGAAAGGTGACCCATGAGGATATTGCGATGCGGCCCTGGTTCAAAGATGAACTCGTGGTCCTGGCCGGGCCTTCCGATCCTCTTTCTCACAATAAGTATTTCGATGTAAAAACAGACCTTAAGAACAGCAAATGGATTATGAGGGAGCAGGGGTCGGGTACGGCTGCGATCTTCCTGGAGAGAATGAAGGATTATCTCGATGACATTCATATTGTGATGGAAATGGGGCATCCCGAGGCGGTGAAAAGGGCTGTGGAATCAGGCGTCGGCATAGCCTGCCTTTCCTCGCTGACGGTCTGCCGGGAGGTTGAGAACGGCTGGCTGAAGAGTCTGAATGTCGATGGCGTGGATATGACCCGGCAATTACAGATAATATACCGGAAAGACAAGGTTATGACAGATGCAATGCTCGAATTTCTCGACTTCTGCGATGTCATGTCAACCTGCGACGACGAGAGAATTTGTCTCTCCTCGCCGTGGAAATTACAGTCATTGCTGGCCCGGCAATCCATCAGGAAGAAATCGTAATTATTGAAGGAATGAGGTTGGAATGCACACCCGGCAAGATGTGCGGTTTGTGCGAAGTTTGAATACATGTCAACGTGGCCTGGCTGGCGACCCTCTCAGGAAAGTATTCTTGCTTGATTTTGCGGTAGACTCTTTCTGTATGTTGGGCGTCTCCTCTGGAAATTTCTTTAAAAAATCTGCAAAAAATCGTCTAATTGTCCTGCTGGCACTGCCCGATTTTATCATTTGATGCAGATAAAGGATAGGCGAATGCGTCCCTGTTGTTCTTCGGGAGAGGGAAGGCGGCCTTGATCCCGGAGGGGAAAGGGGGATGCCTGTGTGAGGACCTACAGGTGCCCTTTGGGCTATGGCGCCTTCTTTGATTTACAAAGTGGAAAAGTGGCGATGTGATGCCCAATAATGTATGCCAGTTGTGCGGCAGCGGTTTTGAGGTGTATCGCGGTAATCAGTAGAAAATTTCGTGCAGGGTAAGACCATGGGCCGGGGCAGGGGGGCCAGCCCGTCTTCGGTCCCGTGACGTGAGGGTCTGCTGAAAGTCTTCTCGGCTCCTTCGTCCTTTACCAACCTCAAGGATGGTTCCGACCATTATCCGGACCATCTGCCTGAGGAAGCCGTCCCCGGTAATGGAAAAGTGGAAGTGGGAATTGCCCTGATCGTGAAGATCGGCACTGAGAATCGTCCGTATCGAACCGCGGCCGCCCGGCCGGCTGGTATCCCGCGATCCCGACAGCTCGAAACAGGCAAAATCGCGGGTTCCGGTGACCATTGCAAGGCATTGGTCGATCAGATCGAACTCGAGAGCAAAGGGCGTATGGCAGACGGAGAACCGCTCGGCGGGCAGGAGGACAGGTCCGGTGTAGATGGTATAGATGTAGGTCTTGGCCTGGGCGGAAAAACGGGCGTGAAAGTCAGCGGCGGCATCTTCGACCGACAGAATCCTGATGTTCCCA
>JAJYAX010000011.1 GCA_021779275.1 Deltaproteobacteria bacterium
CCTCTTTGGTGATGAAGAGGGCCTGATCGCCGTAGGGGAGCTGCAGCCAGCGGGAGCGGAAATTGGCGCAGAAGGCGATGCAGCGGAGGACCGGGCCGGCATCCCGGATGGCCAGACTGAAGGCCCCGGCACTCACATCTCTTTCGGCCAGGGTCCGGAGCAGGGGGGCTGAAAAGTCCTCCGGCAGACGGGTGTCGGCATGGAGAAACAGCAGCACCGGACCGTCGGCGCAGGCCGCCCCGCAATTGAGCTGGGCCGCCCTGCCGACAGTGCTCTCTTCAACGCGGAGACCTCTTTTCCGGGCAAAGAGAACGGTCCTGTCGGTGCTGCCGCCGTCGACGATGATGATCTCGCCTGCCTTGCCCTGCAGCGTATCCGCAATGGCGCCGATGTTGTGCTCTTCATTTAAGGTCGGAATGATGATTGATATATCCGAGGTCTTCAGGTCTGTCGATGTCATGGAGTTCCGGGAGGATGTGGCAGGTAAGTTGATGGAGCTCAGCTCTGGCCATGGTGTCGGAAAAGACGGTCTTCGAGCCCCACGGGATATCGGTGAACAGAGAGGACACAGTGTCTGGGGCCAGGCCTCCGTTGACGCCGATCAGGTAATAGCCGCCGTCGCAGGCGGGCCCCAGGACCATGTCATTGCTTCTCAAGGCCTCCAGGGCTTCGACAAGGATGCCGGAGGTGATCCCGGGGCAGTCCGATCCGGTGAGGACAATGGCCTCTTTGGTCCGGAGATGGGCGGTGAGGGCGCAGGCCATCCGGTAGCCCAGGCCGCTGTCCGCCTGCTGTTTGTAGAGGTGCGTTTTCCCGAGCCAGGCGCTCATCAGGGAGTGGTCGCCGCCTTCGAAATGGATCTCTAGGCTAAGCGGGCGGCCTGCGGCAAGATGGGAAATCTTTGCCGCTATTCCTTCGGTCATCCTCCTCTGCAGGTCGGCAGCCCCCTGGGCTCCCAGTATCGGGATCAGCCGGGTCTTGCTGAGACCGGGCGCCGGATATCGTGTAAAGAGAAGGACAATGTCTTGCCGGGAAGCCATGGTATATTGTATAATTAAGAAGTTGTTTTCTGCTGTTTCCTGTGGTTTATCGTGGCCGGTGAATGTTCAATCCAGTTTCCCGTAAGAGGACGAGGTCAATGCGATCAGGACGAAAAAAAAAGCCGGAATCGTACCGGGAGCGATCATACCGTCAAACAGCGGAGCAGGGTGACCTCGTCTCTTCCCTGGTGCAGATCAAGGAGACCGACCTGCACATCCAGGCCGACAGGGATGTCACCAGAAGGGCGACGGAACTGGTCCTGCAAAATCGGCTGCAGATTGAAGACTACATTGTACGTCATCCTGATTTTTATGCAACCCTTGTACCGGAGCCCCTGGATAATCTGGCCCCACCCGTCGTCCGGGACATGCTCCTGGCCGCCGAGGCGGCAGGCGTCGGGCCCATGGCGGCGGTTGCCGGAAGCATCGCCGCCTGCGTCGGGGAAAAACTGCTGGCTGAGGGCGTCGCCGAGATTATTGTCGAAAATGGGGGAGATATATTTTTGTACCGGCAAAGAGACTGCACGATTGCGATATTTGCCGGGCAGTCGGTATTGAGTAACAAGGTTGGGATCCTCCTGACTCCCGCGCAGATGCCCTGCGGTATCTGCACCTCTTCGGGGACGGTGGGGCATAGTCTGAGCCTTGGCAAGGCCGATTCGGTGACGGTCGTGGCCGATTCGACGGCGCTTGCCGACGCCGTCGCGACCTGTCTCGGTAATGAGGTGGGGGAGGGCAGCGGCAAGGCCGGTGTCAACAGGGCGCTGAAGAAGGCCGGGGAGATTGTCGGAGTCAGAGGGGTTGTCGTTATCTGCGGAGATGTCCTGGGGGCGGTCGGGGATGTAGAACTTGTCAGATTGAAATAAGTCCTGAGGAGTGGCGGCCATGATTGTTGATCAACCCGGAGGAAGGGAAAAACGTCAGGTGGAACGGAAATATCTGGTCTTTTATCTGCGGGTCTTTGATGGCCTCGGGAGCAGGGTCATCGGCCATCTGGTAAATATCTCATCCCATGGGATCATGCTCTTGAGTGAATTTCCCCTCCCTATCAATGAAGAGTATACCTTGCGGATGCGTCTTCCCCATGAACTGGTCGGCCATGGGGAGATTATCTTCCATGCCCTCAGCCGATGGCGCCGGAAGGATACGAATCCTGAATTCTATGTCGCCGGTTTCCAGCTCCACGATATATCCCTGGCATTGAAGGAGAATATCCTTTGCTTGATCGATGAGTTCAGTTATGGTGAGTAAGGAGCGTGTAATCGGCGGCATCAAAAAAGGAAGACTAAAAAATGGATACTAAGAGACCGGCATGTTTCAAGGCCTACGATATCCGCGGCCGGGTGCCTTCGGAACTGAGTCCCGGCTTGGCGCGCGACATCGGCAGGGCCTTTGCCGCTGTTTTTTCCGTGAAAAAGGTCGTCGTCGGCCATGATATCAGGTTGAGCAGCCCTGCGATTGCCGGGGCACTGACCACGGGCCTGCTGGATATGGGGGCGGATGTGCTCAGCCTCGGTCTCTGCGGCACCGAGGAGATCTACCATGCCGCCTTCAGTCTTGAGGCCCAGGGGGTTGACGGGGGGATAATCGTGACCGCCAGTCATAACCCGGCGGACTATAACGGTATGAAGATCGTGGTCAAGGGCGCCCGCCCGGTCTCCGGTGATTCCGGCCTCGTGGCCATGGCGGACCTGATCGCTGAAAACAGGCTGCCCGCCTTGGCCGCCGAAAAGGGGAGACAGACAGCAATTTCCCTAAAAAACGAATACATCGAACACCTGCTGGGCTATGTGCAGCCTGACCGCCTGCGGCCCCTGAAGATTGTCGTCAACAGCGGCAACGGCTGCGCTGGTCCGATCATCGATCTTCTCGAGGACCGGCTGCCCTTCCGGTTCGTAAAACTTCATCATGAACCCGACGGGACCTTTCCCAACGGGGTGCCCAATCCCCTGCTCCCCGACCGGCGGGATGAGACGGCCCGTTTGGTGCGGGAGCAGGGGGCGGATATGGGGATTGCCTGGGACGGTGATTTCGACCGCTGCTTTTTTTGGGATGAGCAGGGGAATTTTATCGAAGGCTATTATTTGGTCGGCCTGCTGGCCATGGAGCTCCTGCAGAAAGAGCCGGGAGGGACGATCCTGCATGATCCCCGTCTGATCTGGAACACCCAGGAGCTGGTCCGGGCCGCGGGCGGGGTCCCGGTCATGACCAAGACCGGGCACGCCTTCATCAAGGAGCGGATGCGGCGGGAGGATGCCGTCTATGGCGGAGAGATGTCGGCCCACCATTACTTTCGCGACTTCGGCTACTGCGATTCCGGGATGGTGCCCTGGCTGCTGGTCAGCGCCCTGTTGAGCAGGTGTGGAACCACCCTGTCGCAGCTGGTGGCCCAGAGGATTGCCGCCTTCCCCGTCTCCGGAGAGATCAACCGCACGGTTGCCGATCCCGATCGAGTGATCGCGAAGCTGGAAGAGGCCTTCGCCGGCGGAGAAAAGGACAGCACCGACGGCCTCAGCCTGGCCTTTCCGGACTATCGGTTTAATGTGAGAAAATCCAACACCGAGGCCTTGCTCAGGCTCAATGTGGAAACCCGTGGCGATCTGGCCTTGTTGCAGCAAAAGACCCGGGAGATCCTGGCGTTGATAAGGTAATTTTATTCAATCCAAAGAGGAATGCAGTGCAGAAAATCCAACCAGTAATCTTGGCGGGCGGAACCGGCTCCCGGCTCTGGCCCTTGTCGCGGGAACTCTATCCCAAGCAGCTTCTCCCCTTGACCGATGCAACATCGCTGTTGCAGACCACGGTCCTGCGGGTCGCCCAGCTGCCGGAGATGCTCCCCCCGATTGTCGTCGTCGGCGAGGAGCACAGGTTTATTGCCAGGAGCCAGATTGATGAACTGCAGATGGTGAAGGATTACACCATCCTGCTGGAGCCGTTGGGCAGAAATACCGCGCCCGCCGTCGCCGGCGCCGTGGAGTATATCGTCGCTGGCGGCCACGATGACGCCATCCTGCTTATCCTCCCCGCCGACCATCTGATAAAGAACGTACAGCAGTTTCATAAGGCCGTGGAGAAGGCGGCGAAGCTGGCGGCGGAAGGCCTGGTGGTCACCTTCGGAATTGAACCCAAGAGCCCGGAGACGGGCTATGGCTATATCGAGCGGGGGAACGGGAACACGGTCCTCTCGTTTAAGGAGAAGCCGGATCTGGCCACGGCCAGGGACTACCTGGCAAAGGGCAATTATTTCTGGAACAGCGGGATGTTCGCCTTTTCCATCAAGACCTTCCGCCAGGAGATGGAAAAATACGCCCCAGGGATCCTTGCCTGCATGGCCGAGGCCGCCGCTGAAGGCAAACGGGACCAGCGGTTCTTCCGGCTCGATAATGAGGCCATGTCCAGATGCCCCAGTGACTCGATAGATTACGCCCTGATGGAGAAGACCTCCAGGGCGGCTGTTGTTGCGGCCGATCTGGGCTGGAGCGATATCGGCTCCTGGCGGGCACTCTGGGACGTCCTGGAAAAGGATGCCGACGGTAATATCCTGCAGGGCAATCCGGACAACCTGATCGTAGACGACTCCAGAAACTGTCTGGTCAGGTCGGATGACAGGCTGGTGGCCACGGTCGGTCTGGAGGAGACCCTGGTCGTGGAGACCGCCGATGCCGTGCTGGTCGCCCCTCTGTCCCGGTCGCAGGATGTGAAGAAGGTCGTCGAGGAGTTAAAGAGACAGGGGCGAAAGGAGTTCCGTTTTCACCGGACCGTTTATCGCCCCTGGGGCAGCTACACCGTCCTGGAGGAGCAGCCGCGCTACCAGATGAAGCGGATTACCGTCAATCCGGGGCAGAAGCTCTCTCTGCAGATGCACCATCATCGGCATGAACACTGGGTGGTCGTCACCGGCACCGCCAGGATAACCAACGGCGAGACTGTCTCCCTGATCTATGAAAATCAGGCCACCTATATCAAGGCCGGTGAAAAGCACAGACTGGAAAATCCGGGGGTCATTCCGCTGGAGTTGATAGAGGTCCAGATCGGCAGCTATCTCGGTGAAGATGATATCGTTCGTTTCGACGACGACTACGGACGGGAAAAGAGCTGATATCGGCCTTGCAACGCAACATAACAGGATGAACGAACTCAACCTCCCCGGCAAAAAAACACTAAAGGCTTCCGCCTAAGGACGTAGCCAAGAATCTTGGCGTTTCTGTTCCAACTTTGTACCGTTGGGTGCCAGCGTCAATACACGCATAGTGTACAATTTTTTCATACTCTGAGATGACCCGAGCAACCATCCGAACCAAAGCCATAAGACGATGACTACCCCTGAAACGGATTTGGAAGGAGAATTAGGGTCTGATATTGCTGTACATTGCAGTGGGGTGACTAAAAGCTACGGCACTGGCAATGCGCAGGTGCAAGCGCTGCGTGGAGTAGATCTTGAAGTGCGTTGCGGAGAACTCTTGCTGCTTGCCGGTCCTTCCGGTTGTGGAAAGACGACATTAATTTCCATTATCGCCACTATCCTGGATCAGGACTCCGGCGAATGCAAAGTGTTTGGCACTGACATTCAACATCTCAGTCTGCGGGAACGGACACAATTCCGCAATCTGTCTCTAGGATTCGTCTTTCAGGCCTTCAACCTTCTCCCGGCATTGACAACAACCGAGAATGTCTCAATACCCCTATTGATTCGAGGAATACCCCGAAAAGAGGCGGAAGACCGGGCTCGAAAGGTTCTTGAAGACATTGGCCTCGAAGCCCGCACCAACACCCTTCCATCTCAGCTCAGCGGTGGTCAGCAACAACGTGTGGCAATTGCCCGGGCTCTTGTCCATGAGCCCAAACTTGTCATTTGTGATGAACCAACCAGCAATCTGGACCACAAAACAGGAACGAACACTATGGAGATACTGCGGCGCATAGCGCGAACCTCCGAGAGAGCTGTCATCGTTGTAACGCACGACCCTCGTATTTATGATTTTGCCGACCGTATTGCGCATATGGACGACGGAAAAATTATTAATATTGCCGCCGTAAGAGGAAAATTATGATACGAAGATATATAGTGCCTCTTTTGGCTGTCGCCGGTTATGTGATTGCAGGTGTTGTTGCCCTCTTCGGTAATAATCCCCCACCTGCAGCTCCCCCTCCTGTACAATCTGCAATGGCGCCCTTTTCTTCATATATCGCTGGCGCCGGTCTTGTAGAGGCCAGTACTGAGAATATCGCTGTGGGCACACCAGCTTCCGGTGTGGTTACGAATATTTATGTTAAACAGGGTGACCACGTAAAACCAGGCGACCCGCTGTTCATGATTGATGACCGTGATCTGCAGGCGCAACTCTTGGCGGCGGTGGCAAAAATTCGCCAAGCCGAAGCGAATTTAACAAAAGCCAAAGATCATATGCATAGAGGTGAGGTCCTTCATGGTGTGAATAGCGGGGCTCTCAGTATAGAGGATTTTAATGATCGACGCTTTGATGCAGCGATTAGTGAAACGGCCCTTGCAACAGCCAAGGCTGAGGCTGAACAAATTAGGCAGAAAATCAAAATTAACACGGTTCGCGCCCTGATACCGGGACAGATATTGCAGATCAATATACACCTTGGAGAATATGCGCAATCCGGCGCACTGTCCTCACCGCTCATGCTTCTTGGTGATGATAACCAAATGCATATTCGTGTTAATATTGACGAAAACGACTCTTGGCGTTTTAAAGCAGGAGCTTCGGCGATGGCTTTCGTTCGCGGCAACCCAACCCTAAAAACGCCGTTGCGGTTTGTGCGTGTCGATCCTTATATCATCCCCAAAACGTCGCTTACCGGTGATAGCCCCGAACGCACGGATACGAGAGTATTGCAGGTTATCTATAGCTTTGATCCCAGCACGTTGCCGATGGTCTATGCCGGTCAGCAGATGGATGTTTTTGTCGCCGCCCCGCCTGTCGCGGTTCAAGGTCGGGAAAGGAGGCCTTGAATGCTGCGCGTGGCTATAAAGATGCTTGTGGGGGATCGGGCTAAATACATAGGCTTGTTATTCGGAATTGCATTTACCTCCTTCCTTATCACCTTTGCCGCATCATATTTTTGTGGCTTCATGACGCGTGGCTTTGCGTTGATTTCAGAGAATCCGGAAGCAAGTGTCTGGGTTATGGACCCAGCGGTGAATTCAGTGGAACAGACGACTAATATTCCACAGATGGCTCTCTATCGAGTTCGCAGTGTTGAAGGGGTATCGTCTGCCGTGCCGCTGGCCATGGGATCTGCGGATGTAAAGTTTCCGAACGGACAGTCACAACCTGTTCAGGTTGTTGGCGTGGATGATGTCACATTGACGGGGCTTCCTTTCTTGAAAGGTAATCTTTCCCCAGGAGAATTGCGCGCTCCCGGTGCGGCCATCGTAGCGGCAGGGGGAACAAGCGGTAAATTGGAAACACCTCAACGCAAAATCGATCAATGGCCATACGGAGCGCCGCATCTTAATGTGCCAACGCGACCATTGGCGCCGGGAGATGAGTTGCAAATCAATGATGTCCGGATTGTGATCAAGGGGTGGGCTCAGGCTTTGCCCCGGTTTCCCCCTCGCCCCTTACTCTATACGACCTATTCCAATGCATCACGCATACTTCCGTCTGAGCGCAACCGGTTAACTTTTGTTCTGGCAACTGCCGCTCCGGGTGTATCCCCGACCGTCCTGGCTGCCCGCATTCAGGCAAGAACGGGATTAAGAGCCCGAACGGCGAATGATTTCAAAAACGATACTGTTCGGTGGTATTTGATTAATTCTGAAGATGTCGGTGATATCGCTTCTATGCTCTCGCTGGCGATTACCGTAGGATTTGGTGTAACCGGGGTTATGCTTTACATGTTCACAACCGAAAATCTCAGACAGTACGCAGTCCTTAATGTGATGGGTGCGCCAGCCGGGATGCTTATAGGTATGATCTTAGCTCAAGCTGGGCTGTGTGCCTTTCTAGGCACGGGATTGGGCTTGGGCCTGTGTGGTATTGTTGGTCAGATGGTATCAAGTGCCGAGTACCCTTTTCGCATGATGTGGTTCACACCTTTGCTGGGAGTGGGTATGGTCATGCTGGTAAGTCTTGTCGCTGCTGCTATTAGTGCCCGGCCTCTACTCAGGTTGCAGCCCGCCGTTGTCTTCACGGCTCGTTAGACCTTACGCTGTTTTCCTAAGGAAATGACCAAGAATTTTGGTGTTTCTGATCCACACCAACCAGCACGGCTGGACCAGATTGACCAGCCACAATGAGGCATGAAAGTTCGTCATTTCAATAGGGCAAGGCTGGTATTCAAACAAGACTTTCATATAAACTATCGGACGCCAGCTCCAGCAAACGCTTAGCGTGCTATTTTTTCCTTTCGTGAGCAGACCCCATGTGGGGTGTTAATAGCACCCCGGGAACATCTGCCGGATCGCCTCTTTTTCAGCGGCGACGATCCCCCTCTCGGTGATCAGGCCGGTAACCAGCCTGGCGGGCGTCACGTCAAAGCTGTAATTGGCGGCCTTGGTGCCGGGAGCCGCCAGGCTGACCGTCTCCATCCTGCCGCCTATCGTCATCCCGGTGAGTGCGGTGATCTCCTCGCCGGATCGCTCCTCGATGGGGATGTCGCCGCCGTTCTCCAGACTCCAGTCGAAGGTCGAAGAGGGCAGGGCGACATAAAAGGGGATGTTGTTGTCCCGTGCCGCCAGGGCCTTCAGGTAGGTGCCGATCTTATTGGCGACGTCTCCGGAGCAGGTGGTGCGGTCGGTCCCGACAATGACCAGATCCACCTCTCCCCGCTGCATCAGGTGGCCGCCGGCGTTGTCGGTGATCAGGGTGTTGGGGATGTTTTCCTGCTGCAGTTCCCAGGCCGTCAGTCTCGATCCCTGGTTCCAGGGCCGCGTCTCATCCACCCAGACATGTAGGGGGATCCCGGCATCCCGGGCCGCATAGATCGGCGCCGTGGCGCTGCCGAAATCGACAAAGGCCAGCCATCCCGCATTGCAGTGGGTCAGGATATTGACCGGACGGCCCTTCTTTTTCCTGCTGATCTCCGCAATGAGTGACAGGCCGTGCCGGCCGATCCTCCGGCAGAAATCCGCATCCTCGTCGGCTATGGCGCAGGCTGTCCTGAATGCCTCCTCTCTCTTTTCCTCCGGCGTCTGTCTTTGCCCCATGGCCCCGAGGACCCGGTCAACCGCCCAGCCCAGGTTTCGGGCCGTCGGCCGACTGTCGCGGAGCCTGCCACCGGCCTCTGCCATCTCCTGGTCGAATCTCCCCGCAGAGGCATGGACGGACGCCAGGTACATGCCGAAGCCGGCGGTGGCGCCGATCAGGCCAGCCCCTCTGACATGCATATCCTTGATGGCGATACGTGCGGCCTCGACGTCTGTGAGCCGTTCTATGACAAATCTGTGAGGAAGCTGCCGCTGGTCAATAATGCAGACCGCCGCCGGTTGGTCCGGGTCGGGCCATATTGTTCTATACTCGTGGTTGCCTATTTTCATGTTCTTCCGGGTCACTCTCTGGTTGGGGAATCTTCTGTAAACATTGAGCCGATTTCTTCCTCAACGTACAGCGGAACGGCGCAAATGTAAATATGCGCCTCGGAAGGACATGTTCCGGTGGCTATGATCCTCTTTGCCGACACGGTGGCTCCTCAGGTGACCACCTATCTTTTCTTCTCTTTGTCGAAGAGAGACAAAATTGTCATTTGATAATTATTTTATTACAAGGATGTTTTGTTGTCCGGCCCCGGCTAGGTAAAAATATAATTAAATGCCGTGATATCAGTATATAAAAATATTGGAGAAATCTGGCACGCTCTTTGGATGACAAATTGCGCCTATTGAAATACGTGTCATTTGTGTTATTCTCGAAATCCTTTGATTTGGACTAGTGACGAAAATGTCAATTTTGTCGCTGGCTATGTGGTCGGAGGTGGTTGGGAGACCCGGTTCCGGCCTTTTAACAACATGAGGAGAACACAAATGAACAAGGCGGATACCGCGTTTGTTCTGGCGGCGGCAGGGCTCGTCCTGCTAATGACGCCGGGACTGGCTCTGTTTTACGGCGGGATGGTGCGCGGCAAGAATGTGCTGGGGACGATCATGCAGAGTCTCTTTCTGATCGCCCTGATAAGCATTGAGTGGGTGTATCTCGGCTATTCCATGTCGTTCGGGCCGGATGTCGGGGGCGTTATCGGCAACCTGTCGTGGTTCGCCCTGCACGGGGTGACAAATGCCCCCAGCGCGGATTATGCCACAACCATCCCGCAGACGGTGTTTATGGTCTACCAGTGCATGTTTGCGATTATTACCCCGGCGCTGATCACCGGAGCGCTGGCGGAAAGGGTGCGCTTTGTCCCCTTTCTGGTCTTTTCCCTGCTGTGGGCGATTTTAGTGTACAACCCGGTCTGCCACTGGCTCTGGGGGAAGGGCGGCTGGCTGGGAGCGGACGGTCTCGGCGTGCTTGATTTTGCAGGCGGTCTGGTCGTGCATGTGACCTGCGGCGCGGCCGCCCTGGCCGGCGTCCTGGTCCTTGGGCCCCGGAAAGGATATGGCAAGACCAGTTTCATGCCGCATAATCTGCCGATGACCATGCTGGGAACCGGACTGCTCTGGTTCGGCTGGTTCGGCTTTAACGGGGGTTCGGCCCTGGCCGCCAACGAGGTCGCCGCCACCGCCTTTGTCGCCACCCATTTTGCCGGGATGTCGGCCATGTTGATGTGGGTGGTGATGGAATGGTTTACCCAGGGCCGGGCCACGACCTTGGGCGCTGCCTCGGGGGCGATTGCCGGCCTGGCCACGGTCACGCCGGCGGCGGGCTTTGTCGGCCCGAATGCGGCTGTAATGATAGGTATTATTGCAGGCATTGTGTGTTTTACGGCGGTCAATGCCAAAAATCGCTTCAAGCTCGATGACTCCCTTGATGTGGTCGGGATCCATGGCGTCGGCGGGATGATAGGCACACTCTGTCTAGGGATTTTCGCCTCCAAGGCGGTGAACCCCGCCGGAGTCGACGGGCTCCTGGCGGGCAGTTCGGTCCAGTTGGTCAAACAGGCGGCCGGTGTCGGCGTTGTCGGTGTCTATACCTTTGTGGTCAGCTGGATCCTTTTTAAAAGCATACATGTCCTTCTCGGACTCAGGCTTACCGATGAGGCGGAGGTTGTGGGTATGGACTCAACCGAGCATTCCGAGACGGCATATAATAATTAAACTTGTAACATTCACGGGTCTCATTCATTATAGTGAAAACAGTGGACGCTGTCCTTGGTCTTCGTGTAAAAACCGGGGATGAGGTCCAGGGATCTGATGTGACCGGGCAGTTCCAGCGTGGATATTTATTCGGGGAAATTGTTCTGCAATCTATTGGTTAACGTTTCCACCCGTCGATATCCCGACGGGTGGAAGAGCCGGAAAAGAGGAAGGCTATGAAAAAAATTGAGGCCATTATCAAACCATTCAAGCTCGATGAAGTGAAAGATGCCTTGAATGAGATGGGCATAAAGGGCATGACCGTCTCCGAGGTCAAGGGATACGGCCGCCAGAAGGGGCATACCGAGATTTACCGAGGCGCCGAGTATGTTGTCGATTTCATACCGAAGGTGAAAATAGAGATCGTGATCGGAGCCGATCAGGTTGATCAGGTTGTGGAAAAGATCAGAAATGCCGCTAATACCGGCAAGATCGGCGACGGCAAGATCTTCGTCCTGCCGGTCGAGCGGATTGTCCGGGTGCGGACCGGCGAAGAAGATCTCGACGCGATCTGACCTAAGGCGTATGAAATCACCTCTGCATGCGCAACGTGAGGCCCTGGAGGAACTGTGGGAGCAGGGCCTGAGCGGTCATTCTCTGCTCCGCAGCCACAGCCGGCTGGTGGACGAGTTCATCCTGGAGTCATTCCAGGCGACGGAGGTGGCCGGGGCCGCCGAGTCGGTTGCCCTGGTTGCCCTCGGGGGATATGGACGGCAGGAGCTGTTTCCGTTTTCGGATATCGACCTGATGATCCTTTATCGTCCCGGTATTGCAGATGAAATAGGAAGGGTAACTGATGCCGTTCTCTACCCGCTCTGGGATACGGGGCTCGATGTCGGTCATGGCGTGCGTACCGTGCAGGAGTCCCTCCAGCATGCAGGCGACGATTTTTTCTTCAGGGTGGCGATGCTGGACGCGCGCCTGATAGGCGGCTCCCAGCTCCTCTTTTTTGAACTGCTTTCCGGGTATAAAGAGAAATTCGTCGAGGGCGAGCGGGAAGAATTTGTCCGGAGCATGAAGATCTTCCGGGATGAGCGGCGCACCCGTTTCGGCAGCCACAGCTATCTGCTGGAGCCCAATATCAAAGAGGGCAAAGGGGGGCTGAGGGATATCCAGGCCATGCTCTGGACCGCCAAGGTGGTCTTCGGGCTGGAGGGGCTGACCGGGATCGTCAATGCCGGCATCCTGCTGGAACAGGAACAGATGGATTTCGTCAATTCCTGGGAGGCGCTGA
>JAJYAX010000394.1 GCA_021779275.1 Deltaproteobacteria bacterium
CGACGCAGGATGTCGGCCAGTGTGGATTTCTGTTTCAGAGGAACACTGTCCAGCAGGGCAAGAGCCTCATTGACCTCGTTTGACGGCCGGATAGCGATGGACTCAAGCAGGGCGAGCCCCTGGGCGATGGCTGTCTCCTTGGTCATGAACAGGTCGTATTTTTTCCGGCTCAACAGGCCGATATCATACCCGATCCGGCTCAGTCGGGAATCGGCGTTGTCTTCGCGCAGGAGCAGCCTGTACTCGGCCCTGGAGGTGAAGAGCCTGTAGGGTTCCTTGGTGCCGCAGGTGACGAGATCGTCGATCAAAACGCCTGTATAGGCCTGGGAGCGATCAAGGATAACCGGTTCTTTCTTCTGGACATAACGCACCGCATTGATCCCTGCCATGAGTCCCTGGGCTGCGGCCTCTTCATACCCCGAGGTGCCGTTGATCTGGCCTGCCAGAAAAAGACCTGCCACGCGTTTGGTGGCAAGAGAGGGATGGAGCTCCAGCGGATCGACAAAATCGTACTCGATGGCATAGCCGGGACGGATGATCTCAGCGTGTTCCAGCCCTTTGATACTGTGAATCATCTCCACCTGGGTGGCCAGAGGAAGACTGGTCGGCAGACCATTGGGGTAGACCTCCACCGTGTCAAGGCCCTCGGGTTCGAGAAAAATCTGGTGGCGGTCCTTTTCAGGAAACCGCATGACCTTGTCCTCGATGGAAGGGCAGTATCGGGCCCCGGTTCCTTTGATGATTCCGGCAAAGAGTGGAGACTTGTCGATACCGTTCCGGATTACCTGGTGGGTTCTCTCGTTGGTATAGGTGATATAGCAAGGGCGTTGCGGCAGGGTATAGCCGCTCCCTGTGCCTGCAAAGGAGAAATGCGCCGGCGGATCGTCACTGTACTGCGCCTCCAACTCTGAATAGTCAATGGAGTGCGCATGGAGCCTGGGGACGGTCCCGGTCTTCAGCCTACCCACGTTGAACCCCATCTGCTTAAACCAGCCGGCGAGGCTGATTGAAGGCGCATCTCCCATCCTGCCGGCCGGAAAATGTTTCAGGCCGACATGGATAAGACCGTTTAAAAAGGTGCCGGTGGCAACGACCACCGCCCGGACGCTGATAACCTCTTCCAGCGAGGTTATGATTCCGGCTACCTTCCCCTTCTCGACGATGATTGAGTCGACAATGACCTGTTTGATGGTCAGATTTTCCTGGTTTTCGAGCACGGATTTCATCCGTAACCGGTAGAGGAGCCGGTCAGCCTGGGCGCGTGACGAACGGACAGCCGGTCCTTTGCTGGTATTCAAACGGCGAAATTGGATGGATGTCGCATCGATATTGGTGGCCATTTCCCCGCCCAGGGCATCGATTTCCCTGACCAGGTGTCCCTTGGCCAGGCCGCCGATCGCCGGGTTGCAGGACATTGCACCTATGGTGTCGGCATTGATGATGGCGACAAGGGTTCTCAGTCCCATCCTGGCGGCGGCCAGAGCTGCTTCGCAGCCGGCATGACCAGCCCCGATTACAGCTACATCATATTCGTTATCTGACATTCAAGTAAAAAAACGTATTCAAAGGGTTTTTGCTTTCTGCTATGTGAACGGCCTTGAAGGCCGGTCACACTCTGTATTCTTTAGCCGTTGTTAATTTTCGTGTGAGTATGAAAACAAACGGCAGGTCTCCAATCATCCCCTGGCGGTGCACGGGCCTCACTATACGGAAAAAGATGGGGAAAGGCAATTGCTCCTCTCACCTATTGCGTGGGACGCCCATTTTTTTTCCACCAGATCATGGCCCAGCGCGGCGGAAATTCTCTGCGGATGACAAGATGGTTTTTTTCTGATGTACGTATTCGCGATAAGAGATAGGTTTGGAGCCTGTCGAGTTCTATACCACTGAGATCTTTAAACATCCATGTGTATGCCGCCAAGGCCTCCTCCATGCTGGGAAAGAGAAGGTCCCGCTCCAGCTCCAGTATCTGAACGTTGGGGTGGATGCCCATGGTGTAGAGAATATTCAAAGTATAGATATAATCCGGACCGGAATCAAAGGGGCGGCCAATGGCCTTAAATGCCGCGGGATCAAAGGGTGTGGGCGCGATCCGATCCGTTATAAATACATATTTTCCGGCATGATCGTCGAGTTTCTGCAAGGCTCCGCGCAGATTTTCCACCCCCAGCGATCTGGAGGCAATGGCCAGGTCATGAATGCCGACATGCAGTGTTTTCCAGTCATCTTCCCAGGCGCAGTTGATCGTATGGATGTTGGTAAGTTTTTTATCCTCCGCCCGTTGCCGCAGCAGATCGAGCATCTGCTGCGAGTAGTCGATTGCGGTGACAGAAGCGACGCGTTCGGCCAGGGGCAGCGCCAGAGTGCCCGGTCCGGCCCCGATATCCAGAACGGTCATGGACGTATCCAGCGGCAGGCGTGTCAGGAACAGAGCGGCATAGGGAGAATCTTCGTTCCTCTCGGCAAAGGACTTGGCGTTCCTGTCCCAGTCTTCTACATTTTTGCCTTTCCAGGATTTTTGTCCTCTGGCATTCCGCCGGAGGATATCCCAGTCGATATTGGCATAAGTGTGTGGAGGGTGAGTGGGCATGGTTGGGACCTTTTTTCTTTTGTTTCGTCGATGCTTAGGGCTGAAATGTAGCACAGCCTACCGGCTCGTGCAACTAAATGATGGGATCTGTCCGCCAAAAATGTTTGACAGCATCCGGCATGTGTGGTTAATAATACTCTTTTGTTATTTCTCAATTCCCGGATGTTGAAAAAGAGGCCTTTCGTCAGAGAGAGGCAGGGGACCCAGACGATCAGGATTACCTCTATCTCGACAGTCGTTTTGGTCAGAAACTGAATCATTTCATGATATTTCATGGATATAGAAACAAAAGGTGTCAAAAATGAGTAAACGTACCTTTCAACCGAGCAATCTGAAACGTAAACGAAAACATGGTTTCCGTACCCGCATGAAGACCAAG
>JAJYAX010000395.1 GCA_021779275.1 Deltaproteobacteria bacterium
TCGCCAAACTGGTGCCCGTCGGCGCCAT
Organism: Deltaproteobacteria bacterium; assembly: GCA_021779275.1. Lineage (GTDB taxonomy): Bacteria > Desulfobacterota > Desulfobulbia > Desulfobulbales > Desulfocapsaceae > CAIUQR01. Next base: position 29 of record JAJYAX010000395.1, read on the forward strand.
TATCTTTCTCCTGCTGGGTGCCCAGGCCCTTTATGATAATCCGGAGAAAAAGCTCGACCCATCTGAGACCAGAGACGACAAACACTGACCGGGGAAAGGCTCTCCGAAGATTATCATTCCGCTTGTTTGCTCCGCGCCGTCGGTTCTCCCTGCTCTCCGGCATTGGACAGGACCACCACATCGACACGACGGTTTTTCTGCCGTCCCTCCTCGGTGCTGTTATCGGCAATGGGGCGAAATTCACCATACCCTATGGCCGAAATCCTCTCGGGAGGAACTCCATGGGCATCGATCAGATAACGGACGATATTCGTCGCGCGGGCAGTGGAAAGCTCCCAATTGGAGGGAAACTGCGATGTCTTGATAGGCACATTATCGGTATGCCCTTCAATTCGGATAGAATTTGAGTATTTACTTATTGCCTCGGAAATGTAATCGAGGAGATACATGGACTGAGCCCGAACGTTGGCCTTGCCGGAATCAAAGAATTCCGTATCCTTCAGACTGATCACCAGGCCCCGCGGACCGATCTCCAGCTTGACCTTGTCTTCAGCCCCTTTTTCCTGGAGGAAGGCCTTGATGTTATCCTTAACCTTCTTGAATTCCTGCATATCGGCCCTGCTTTTTTCTTTTTCCGTTTCAGCAGGTTTCATCTGATTCTGTTCCTGGTCCTTGCTCTGTGCCTGCTGCTCGGCCTGTGTTTTGGCAGGAGAGGTAAGATCGGGTTTGGTGTTTTTTTCTTCCTGTACAGGAGCAAGGTCCGGGCCCTTGAAAATCTGATCTACGGAATCCTTCTGTTCCTGTTTTATCTTAGATTTGTATCTGTCCCCGCCTGGAGGTCTGGTATCCGTGGCGCTTTTCTGCATGAGATTCGGCATCGGGATCAAGGCGGATGAGTCTATAACATTAAAGGCAGGAGCCGAAGTTGACTTGGAGACACCGAAGGCCTCATTCGTGGAAGCTATGACCTTGGCCGTCTTCGCCTTGTCAACCTGCGACATTGCATACAAGGTTACAAACACGGCAAATAACAGTGTGATAAAATCAGCATAGGATACCAGCCACCGCTCATGATTCGGTTCCTTCTCGTGCTCTTGCTTCCTGCGGCTCATAATCAGTCCTCTTCACCCTCCGATTTTTTGCTTTTCGCTGCCAGAAACCCTTGGAGCTTCATAACAATAAGCCTCGGGTTCATACCGGACTGGATATCAAGAAGGCCCTCAATAATCAATGTCTTCACCAACACCTGTTGTTTCAGGTTCTTCTTCAGCTTCGTGCTGGTGGGAATACAGATGATGTTGGCAATCATCAACCCGTAGATGGTCGCAACGAAGGCCACCGCGATCCCGGAACCCAGCTTGGAGGGATCGGAGAGATTTTCCATAACATGGATCAGACCAAGAACCGCACCGATGATTCCAATCGTGGGCGCAAACCCTCCCGCCGCCTCGAAGACCTCCGCCCCCGCCTTCTCATGGTTTTCAAACGACATAAGCTCGATCTCCATGAAATCCTTGAACTGCTGGGGATCAGTTCCATCGACCACCAGCTGCAAGGCCTTGGTCTTGAAGGAATCCCCCGTCGACTCATTGATCAATGGCTGGAGGGCGAGCAGACCGTTGCGGCGGGCCATCTCGGAATAGGAAGCCAGGTCTTTAATGACCTGTCCCATATCCTGTTCACCGGGAAAGATGATCTTCCTTACATCCTTCAAGGCCTTGATAAGATCCCGCATCGGAAAGGAAACGAAGGTTGCCCCTATGGTCCCGCCCGCGACGATTATAAACGCGGTCGGTTGGATCAGCGCCGAGATATGTCCGCCTTCGAGGATCTGGCCACCTATTATAGCCCCGAACCCCAGGACAAGACCCACTATTGTTGCTAAATCCATATCCGCAATCTTCGACTTGTTAGTAAATTAAAGGAAAATATCATCAGATTTTCGCCGTACCATTAATCTGTTCCGCCTTGCCGGCCCTCTGCAGAACTTCCACGTTAAAGGAGATTATCTTTTCTTGTATCTGCCGCCCTGATTCAAGAACCAGATAGCGATTTCCATTGCTCATGGTAATGCAGGTATCCGGTGATTCTTCAATGATCTCGAAGAGCGTATGATTAAACAAACACTCCGTCCCATTGATTTTGGTCAGTTTTATCATTATACCCTCCTGAAATTATAGTTAATCAAAAAGAAAAAAGAACAACAAGAAAATACTGTATCGAGGACGCCGGCGAGACATTTTTTTAAGGTTTCTTCCACTTCCGGTTGCAAAAATGTTATAATGATACATTATTACAAGGTGTGAGTTCGACCAGCACACAAGAGGAGAGAGCCATGGTAAGAGAATGGAATACCGGAACATTTCTTAGTGTTTCCAGCGCCTACTGGCGTGGGTGCGCCCTGCAGGCAGGCGTCAGATTGGGACTCTTCAGCGTCCTTGCCGACGGGACATTGACACTTTCCGAGATTGCCGAAAAAATAGGGGCGGACAACCGTGGAACGGAATATCTCCTCAATGCGCTCTCAGCCATGGGCCTGCTCATCAAAGTGGAGGACTCCTATGGTAACTCGACGGCGGCCCGCGAGTTTCTCTGCACGGACTCCCCCCGGTATCTCGGTCATATCATTCTCCACCATCACCACCTCCTGGACGGCTGGGCTCAACTTGACGTGGCGGTCAAGACCGGCGCACCCGTTAGAAAACGCTCCTACGGATCGGATATTGAACGGGAAAGCTTCCTGATGGGCATGTTTAATCTGGCCATGGCAATCGCTCCGGACCTGGCGGTCAGGATGAAGTTGCAAGGCCGCAAACGCCTGCTGGACCTGGGAGGCGGCCCCGGCACCTATGCGATCCACTTCTGCCTGGCCAATCCGGATCTGCAAGCCGTGATCTTTGATAGACCGACGACGAAACCTTTCGCCAAGAAGACCGTGGAA
>JAJYAX010000396.1 GCA_021779275.1 Deltaproteobacteria bacterium
AGTAGTTTTTTCTGAATTGAGACAACTGTTGAGGAAATGATCTTCTTCAGCGTCGCCGCAACATTATAACCCTTGATTGCACTTGCTTCGAAATATGGAACCTTCAATCTGCTGTTCAAATCTTTTTGCAGCACGGCTGTGGGCAGAATCGGAATGCCGTGTTCCTTCAGATCAACCTTGTTATACTGCATGACCAAGGGAATATTAAAAATGCTTTCCTTATATGATTGCAGATTTTCATGGAGTTGGTTCAGTGACCTGATATTTTTTTCCCTTTGTTTTTCCATGGCATCGGCAACAAAAACAATCCCGTCAACACCTCTCAGGACGAGTTTCCTCGTGGCATTGTATTTTACCTGCCCAGGTACTGTATAAAGTTGAATTTTAATATCATATCCTTTTATCTGCCCCATATCAAAAGGGAGAAAATCAAAGAACAGGGTTCTGTCGCCATGGGTCTTCAGACTCACCATCTCCGAGACGATCTGTTTGCGATATGTGTTGTTGATATACTCAAGATTCGATGTCTTACCACCGCGTCCAGGTCCATAATAGACTATCTTGACCTGTACAATTTTATCTTTCAAGTTGATGAAACTCAATCCACCACCCCCGTTATACTCGTGTTGTCAGCTGTTAATCGGGTCAAAATTCCTCTTTTTCCCCATCTATGAGAAAAGACAAAATCGTTATCTCTTATTCCATATCTGACGTATCTTCTCAATAACATCAACAACATTTAATCGAAGAAACCCCAGAGAAATATCCCTGCCGAACATTGAAATAAGAAGAAGTTCATCGTCAATTTTACTGAAATGGATATTAGACTCCTGGCCCTTATGGAAAAGAAGTGAAAATTCCTGCTCTCCGACAAGTTTTGCCATTGCATCTACAGTTGCAAAGTTGCCGGCAGCCAAGGCGGCAAAAGAGTACACATCATATTTACACGTACCGTTATCTTTGGCCGTAATTATATTCCCTGCCATGTCTATGATGATGACACAATCCACACCAAGTTTGATCAATTTGTCGGATAATAATGCGTCAATCCGTTCAAGCTGTTCCTGACTGACAATACCATAATTCATGCTGCTTACCTCTTTTTATTTGTTAGCCTTTAAATTGGCGCCTGCCTCCAGCGTTTATCCCCTATTAAAAAAACAACTCTCAGTCCTCTTGTTACCATAGTCTGCACAATTTCACATTTTATTAGAGCAGAGTACCGAATATTAAACAGCATTAAATATACGATAGTTTTTTTCATATATGAAGATGTTTTTTAAAAAAATTTAAAAAAATCATGCCCATAAGCTCTTACACGAGGATACCTGGCAATAAAACTGCGCTCGAAGGACAAAAAAAGTCCACATCTCAATACAATAACATATCAGAGCCAAAGCCCGACCTGTTTAAATGTATCCACATCAATAAGACCATAATCGGTTATTTTTAAATGGGGGATGACCGGTAAAGCCAGAAAGCTCATAAGCATGAATACATTATCGTCACATCTCCCTAACTTTCGCGTGGCGACGAGAAGTTCATCCAGCCTCTCGTTAACCTCCCGCAGGGAGCAGGTGGACATAAGCCCCGCCACCTCAAGCTGCAGCAACGACAAGACCCTATTATCAGCCACGACCGCCAGACCGCCACCGGCCGTGGCCACACTTTTCACAGCAAGTTCCATGTCCCTGTCCGACATGCCGACGACAATAATATTATGGGAATCATGAGCAACACTCCCAGCTATGGCTCCACGCTTCAACCCAAACCCCATCACAAATCCGACCCCCATCCTGCCGGTTTCACGATGTCTCTCAATAACTGCAATTTTTGCCAGGTCCCGTCCCGGATCAGCCACCGCCAGTCCATCCTTGACTGTTTCCTCGATCTCGACCGACTCCGTGAGTATCTGGTCCTTAATCAATCTGATTACCCGCATCCTTCCTTTCCCGGCCGGGACGGCGAACCTGACTTTATCCCATTGTATCCGTACGGAATGGAAGACGTCCCCTTCCCGATTACATGCCGGTTCTATTTTTTCTTTAACAACACCATGTTCCACAATCAGTCGGCCACCGCTGATAACATGACAGGGTTTTGGCTCCCGGAGATCCGCAAACAGAACTATATCTGCGCGATATCCTGGTCCTATCGCCCCCCTCCCGCAGAGTTGAAAATAGCGGGCGACATTGATCGTCACCATCTGTATCGCCATAAGAGGATCCAGACCGAGGCCGATGGCCTTTCGGAGAATGCGGTCAAGATGCCCGCTCTTCTGCAGTTCTCGTGGATGACAATCATCTGTAACAAACAGACATCTATGCACATTTTTTTCAGTGACCACAGGGAGCAGTTCCTTCATATTCCTGGCGACAGTCCCTTCGCGAATGAACAAATGCATTCCAGACCGTAATTTTTCCAATGCCTCTTCCCTGGTGGTACACTCGTGATCAGAGCCAATGCCTGCGGAGATATACGCCTGGAGGGCCATACCCGATAGGCCCGGTGCGTGTCCGTCGATGGGCATCTTTTGGTCGCGTGTACGTAAAATCTTTTCAATAATCGTGTCGTCCCCTGCCAGGACTCCAGGGTAATTCATCATTTCGGCAAGTCCTATGACACGGGGATGTTTGTATAATTCTGCAAGAGCGTCCGGGTCGAGAACAGCACCTGACGTTTCCAGGTGGGTGGCGGGAACACAGGATGGAGCCATAACAAAAACGGCAACGGGCAGATCCTTCGTTTCCTCCAAGATATACGAGATACCGGCAAGACCGGCGACATTGGCTATTTCATGGGGATCACAGACCACTGTTGTTGTACCGCAGGGAACAACAGCAGAGACGAACTGGTCCGGGCTGAGCATGGAACTCTCAATGTGTATATGCCCTTCAATAAATCCCGGGCTGACAAAATATCCATGACAATCGATCTCCTGAACACCGCTGTAATTCCCTACCCC
>JAJYAX010000397.1 GCA_021779275.1 Deltaproteobacteria bacterium
ATGGTGGTTGATGCCGTCTCGGTTGTACCCAAGGATGCGGAGGTCGATATCAAAAACCTGGCCGGCGCTAATCCCGACGTCCATGACCGCCTGATCAGCGTCTGCAATGCCGAGATCAGCAAGATCCTGGTTGGCCAGACCCTGTCGACGGAGCTGGACCAGAAAGGCGGATCGAGGGCCGCTGCCGAGACGCATAGCGGCCTGCGGGCCGAGATCGTCGAGGCGGACGGCAAGCTCGTCTCCCGGGTGATGAACCGGCTCTTCCGGTGGATCACTGAGGTGAATCTCGGACCGGGCATTCCCGCCCCGAAATTCACCTGGATTGATGAGGACGAGCCGCCCAAGGCCTGGGCAGAGGTGGCGGAAAAGGCTATCGGTGCGATGCCCGGCAAGATCCCGCTCAGGTGGGCCTATGATAAATTCGGCATCGGAGAGGAGTATCGGCAGGACACGGAGATGATTGCTGCGGAGCCTAAAAAGAATCCGCCAGGCAAGACGGACACGGCGTTCGCGCTGGACACCGAGGCCTTTACCGCGGAACAGCAGGCCTTGGAGGATTTGGGTAATACAGGAAGCGCCGAGGGAACGGCGGCGCTTGCCGGAAACGAGAAGAAAATCCTCGATACGGTTTTACAGTCGGGCAGTTATGAGGAGGCAATGCAGGGGCTGTTGAACCTCTACCCCGATCTTGATGTAACAGCGCTGCAGGATACCCTTGAGAGGACGATCCTGGCTGCAGGGATGTATGGCCGGTCAACAGTTCAGGAGGAAAGCAAATGACCGTGACCCTTGAACCGCTCACCATGGAGGCCGCCGCCGCGTTCTGGAAGGACAAGGTGCTGCTCGGCCCCGGAGATTTCGCCAGGCTGGAGGATGAGGCCAAGCTCCGGGCGTTTGCCGTTTCCGGCATCGCCAAGGGCGACGAGCTGACCAGCGTCTACAACTCGCTGCAATCGGCGATCAAGGACGGCATCAGCTATGGGGAGTTCAAGAAGCAATGCGCCGGCATCTTCGAGCGCCGGGGCTGGACCGGAAAGCGGGAATGGCGGGTGCAGAACATCTTCCGGACCAACATCCAGACCGCCTATAACTCCGCGCGCTGGAAGAAGCAGACGGAGCTGGCGGAGACCTTCCCCCTGCTCCAGTACAACGCGGTCAATGACCGGCGCACCCGACCCACCCACAAGGCCATGGACGGCAAGGTGTTCCCGATTGGCCATCCCTTCTGGGATATCTGGTATCCGCCCAACGGTTTCCGCTGCCGCTGCTCGACCCTGTCGCTGACTGAGGCCCAGGCAAAAAGAAGGGGACTCACGGTTGAAACAGAGGATTTGACCAACAGGACGGTGCCGATTCCCAACCCGGTCACCGGCGAGGCGCTCCATGTGCAACAGTTACTCCCTGATCCCGGCTTCGGGTACAATCCCGGAAAATTGGCCTGGGGCGGAATCGGAGAGTGGCGGGACCGGGGAAAGTTCTCGCCCCTGGGAAATCTCCCCGGTCCCGCCGATTTTCGCCGACCGGCTCTGCGCAACGTTCGCCCGGCAGACCTGAAAGGGATCGACAAGAGTTCCTTGCTGCCGAAGGGCAAGGGGGACGCCTTTTATAAGGAGGCGTTTACCTCTCTCTATGGGGATGAGCAGGTAGTGAAGGATGCGGCCGGAGAGCCGGTGATTTTGTCGCTCAGGAGTTTTCTCGTCGACAAGGAGCCGGGGGCGGTCGAGAAGTGGAAGTTTTCCAAGCCCGGGCACGGGGAATCGATCCCGCTGCTGCGGGATATGGTCGAACGCCCGTATGAGATCTGGCTTACTCCGCAGCAGGACTCAGTCACCGGCAGGATCAGACTGACCAAGCGGTATGTGGCGCTCTGGAAAACGGATAAGGAGCGGGTGGCGGGGCTGATGGTCCTTGAGGTCACGGAAGGCGTCTTTCAGGGGGTGACCTCCTTCATTCCGATGACCGGGGCGGGAGAGATCGATCTGGGGTATGCGGAGAGGCAGCGTCTGGGTTTGTTGCTTTATCCGAAGCGATGACGGCCAGGGACGGCCTAATGCCGCGGGAGCCAGGGACGGCGCAAGCGGTGACCGGGCAGGCTCACTACCCGGCGCATATGCACCTGTTGCGGCAGGGTGGCCCCCTCGGTGCATATGCCGTGGATGTCGCGATGACATACGAGGACTATAGCACCGGAACAGGGAAAAGGCAAGAACGTCGAGAATGCCTCAAATTCACACGCACCGGATCGCGCGCCCCAACCCCCGGACACATGGGAGTGCGATTGGCAGGGGAGATTTTAAAGATAGTTTAAACGGGGTTTCGCCATCGGGAGACAGGTGGACAATAAATGGAAAGTTCAGGGCTGACATTGACGCTGGACCAGGCGGGATTCGACGCAACCGTAGCGCGGCTCTTGTCGGGCGTCCAGGACTTCAGCCAGGTCTCCCCGGAGATTGCCCAGATTCTCGAAAACTCGGTGCGCCGGAACTTCAGGGAAGGCGGTAGGCCGGAAAAGTGGCCCGCCTCGAAGAGGGCGGACGGGGACGCGGGCTACGGCAATGCATCCGGGCAGACCCTGATCGACACCTCCCGGCTGCTGAATTCCATTATCGGGGTGGGAGATGCGCATTCGGCCAAGGCCGGAACTAATGTCGTGTATGCCCCCGCCCAAAATTACGGGGTGGACAAGGAGATCACCCAGCAGGTCCGGGAACATACCCGGCGGATCACCCAGGCCTTCGGCCGGGAGATCCCGCTGACCGAGGTGACGGTAAAAGCACATGCAAGGGAAACCCACATGAAGCTGCCCGCCCGGGAGTTCATGCTGGTCCAGGATGAGGACTGGGGGGATATCCAGGATGTCATCACCGCCAAACTGACCACACTACTGCAGGGGAGCTGATATGCACATCGGACAATGGACGGAGATCTTCCGGGCCGGGGATTACGGGGCGAAAGGAACCTAT
>JAJYAX010000398.1 GCA_021779275.1 Deltaproteobacteria bacterium
CTCCCTTGACGGGAGGACCCAGAATGCGGGCCTAAAGGGGCAAGGGGGAGGGTGATTCAACCGGCTGAATATATGGCTCTTTCACCCCCACCCTGCCCCTCCCCCGTCAAGGGGGAGGGAATGTTTGGCGAGGCTAGCGGAAGATCAGTGCTAATCCGGTTGCGTCTTTATGGTGCCTGATCAGATTATCAATAGCTGAAAGAGGATTGACCCGTGAGTGTAATTTACCTGTTGGTATCCGCCCTCTGTGTCCTTGCCCTTGCGTACCGTTACTATTCGGCCTTCATTGCCGCCAGGGTGTTGATGCTTGACGACCGGAATATTACGCCGGCCGTTACCTGTAATGACGGAAAGGATTACGTGCCCACGAACAAGTGGATTGTTTTCGGGCATCACTTTGCGGCCATTGCGGGTGCGGGACCACTGATCGGACCCACTCTGGCGGCCCAGTACGGATGGGGACCCGGATTTTTCTGGATACTGCTGGGTTCTGTTTTTGCCGGTTGCGTCCACGACATGATCATCCTCTTCGCATCGGTCCGCCATAAGGGACAGTCCCTGTCGGTTATCGCAAAGAAGGACGTGAGCAGTCTTACCGGCGTGACCACCGCGTTCGTGACCCTTTTTATCATCATCGTCGCCCTGGCCGGTCTTGCCGTGGCCGTCGCCAATGCCCTTTACAACAACCCCTGGGGTGTGTTCACCATCGGCATGACCATTCCCATTGCCATGGTGGTCGGCGTCTATATGTTCAAGATCAGACCGGGCGCGATCCTGTCCGGAACGGTCTTCGGCGTTGTCGCCGTGCTTGCCGCCGTCTATTTCGGGGCACCCCTTGCAGAATCTTCGCTTGCCGGATGGTTCACCTTCAGCAAGGAAAGCCTTTCGGTCATCCTGCCGGTCTATGGTTTCTGTGCGGCGGCACTGCCCGTATGGCTGCTGCTCGCACCGAGGGATTACCTCAGCACCTACATGAAGATCGCCGTTATCGGGGGGCTGGCGGTCGGACTTTTCTTTGTCAATCCTACCGTGCAGATGCCCTTTGTGACCCGATTCATCAGCGGAAACGGGCCGATCATCCCCGGACCGGTATGGCCCTATGTATTCATTACCATCGCGTGCGGCGCCATCTCCGGGTTCCATGCCCTGATCGGTTCCGGCACGACCCCCAAGATGCTGGAAAAGGAGACTCAGATACGCATGGTGGGGTATGGCGCCATGCTGACCGAAGCCTTTATCGGCCTGATGGCGCTCCTTGCCGCCGTGACCCTGGTGCCCAATGATTACTTTGCCATCAACACGTCGGCGGCCGCCTTTGCCAAGCTCAACATGCCGGTCAGGAACCTGCCGGAGTTATGCAACCTCGTGGGGCTCGATGTCGCCCATCGCCCCGGCGGGGCGATCTCTCTTGCCGTCGGCACGGCGTACATTTTCTCCCATGTCGGCGTGGGACTGCAGCATACGATGAAATACTGGTTTCAGTTCATCATCATGTTCGAGGCGCTGTTCATCCTGACAACGATAGATGCGGGAACCCGGGTGGCGCGCTATATTTTGCAGGATATCCTGGGGAACATCTATACACCGCTCAAGCAGACAGACTGGATACCCGGCGTCATACTGACCAGCGGTGCCGTCTCCTTTGCCTGGGGATACATACTCTACACCGGGGACGTCTCGACTATCTGGCCCCTGTTCGGGGTGACGAATCAGACGCTGGCTGCGCTGGCGCTGGCTATCGGGACAACGATCATCCTCCGGATTGCGGCGAAGAAGCGCTATGCCCTGATCACGGCGCTGCCGTGTGCCTTTATCACGGTGACAACATTCGCGGCAGGTTTCATGAACATCAAGCTCTACCTGACAAAAGGAATGATGCTTAACACCGTTCTCAGTGTCGTCATTCTTGTTCTGGTGACGGTCATCATCGTGGAAAACATGCGCGTCTGGATAACGCTCCTCAAGACGGAGAAGCCGGTCGGCATGAATGACGAGCGGGAGATAATCTACTGTCCGGTCGTCTCCGAACATGCACCTGACGATCTGCCGCTTGCGTAACATGCTCTGTCGATCTGCATCGCGCTGATTGTGAATCAGGAGAAAGATGATATATTTTTCGGATGGAAATGATTCGGAAATTACCTGATCCCGGGATATGTCGCACACGTCAACTATTTGATACGTCGTACTATCTGTGTCTTGCAGAAGATCCGATCTCCTGCCCGCAGGTGAACGTGATTCATGGCGAGTATATGTGCAATCATTGCCTCAGGCTTAACTTTTCGAAGGTCGAAACGAGCAAATAATCCCATCATACCACGCGAGGAAAATCCAGATGAATAAACGAACCAAAATTGTCACGTTTACTCTTGCCATTCTGCTTGTCGGCAGTATTGCCTATGCCGCAGAAAAGAGGAAGCAGTCCCGGCAGGTGGCTAAAGACCTCGATTCGATCCCTGAAGAAGCATTGGCTGCTGAATTATTGGAATCAACTGAAGAGAGTCAGGTGAAAGTTGTTAATATTGCTGATGTGCCTCCCCCTGATACTGACAAAAAAATGGTCAAAGTCCAGGTTATAGCTGATCAGCCCAAGAAATAACGTACGCTGTTATATGATTGATACAGGAACCCTGGTTACCAGCCGGGGTTCTTTGTTGTCTTGAATTGACATTATCAGAATATCCATGTATACCGGGACATCCTGTTACAATGAATTGAGATGACATGATCTTCCCCCCACTGTGTAATTTCATCTCTCGTAAAGTCCCCTGCATAATCTTCCGGGTTGAGTTGTCCCCCACCTGCGTACCCTCTTCACCTCGTATTCTGACGTTAAACTGGCTTCCAAGCTTAATGACACAATTAACAGAAGGCTAAAATGCTCCAAAAAGTAATCTCTGGTGGTCAGACAGGAGTAGATCGAGCAGGATTGGATGCAGCTTTGAATGCTGCCATT
>JAJYAX010000399.1:0-1920 GCA_021779275.1 Deltaproteobacteria bacterium
GCATGGCTGTAGCCCAGGCCCAGCATACGGTCTTTGAAATCACCCGCACATTACGGGAAAAGAAAATCAATGTCCGCTTTGGCATCCATCCGGTTGCCGGACGTATGCCGGGGCATATGAATGTGCTCCTGGCCGAAGCCAAGGTGCCTTATGATATCGTCTTTGAGCTGGATGAGATCAATGCCGATTTCCCCAATGTCGATGTTTCCATGGTCATAGGCGCCAACGATATCGTGAATCCCGCCGCCCAGGAGGTTCCCACCAGCCCCATCGCCGGAATGCCGGTTCTTGAATGCTGGAAAGGCAAGAAAACCATAGTCCTGAAACGGTCCATGGCAACCGGCTATGCGGGGGTCGAAAACCCCTTGTTTTACAAGGAAAACACCAGGATGCTCTTCGGCGATGCCCGGGAAACTCTGGATAGCGTGCTTAAAAACCTTGGCTGATTGCAGTCCGGTTTTTATTGATTCATTTTGAAGGCGGGAGTGATGCCGTGAGACATCAGGGCGGTTAAAAAGGCCTGGTCCTCGAAGAGGACCTTCATGCCATTCTCCAATGCCCGGTCAAGGGCAAGTTTTGCATTTTCACCTGTCATGAGCTGCGTATTAGGTTCGATCCCCTGGGCGACAATCTGCCGTGAGAAAAGCAGATCGCCCTTCCTTGACTTGACAATGACGGACATATTCAGATCGGCGATAGCGTCACCGGCGAAGAACCCCGTCTTATGGTCATTATAGAAACGGGTCAGATCGGCCGCGATCCGGACGAGGGCCGCATCCGATCCAAGTTGAAAACCTCGTGCCCGGAGTTCCTGCTCAATGGCCCTGCGGACCGTTACAGTTACATCTTCCGAGGACAGGATGGGCGCCATCTCCACTCCGAACCCGTTTTTCTTGCAGCTGACCTTGCTCTTGTCCGAACGTTGGTCAATAACCTGGACACTCACTGAGATATTGCCGGCGCCGGGTATTGGGGAGACGCCCTGTTGCTGATTGTACTGAAGCTCAATCGTTTCAGTCGTGAGGGCACATCCGGAGAGGGTAATAAGGGCCATAAAGAATACAAGGGTAAGGATTTTGATGGTCTTCATAGTTTGTGTTCCCTTTGGTAAGATAATCGACAAGAGGTCCGTTATGCCCTCCAGACACTCCAGGCCAGGCAGATCAAGCCTGCCAAAATGCAAGCCCGCCCAGGAGCGTGACTGCGCCCAACCATTCCTCCACTCAGGCTCAGCAAATAAAGACTGCCGGAAAGAAGACGACCATATGCTTTCAGAGCCTCGCGCGCGAATCACGGAGAACACTTGAGCGCCGCCGCCAGCTCAGAGGGCTCCGCCACACTCATCATGAGTTGCCGCAAGCGGACGGGAAAACCCATGACATATCCGCGCTGGGCAGGTGTCAGGTTTATGCTTACAATTCCCCGTCCCGATCCGTTCACCAGCCATTGACCTGCGAATCCATGGACCCCGCGGCTCAGCGGGCGTTTATGGGTTTCTGCGGCCAGGGCGACAGCCGTTTTGGAAAAGTGAGATCGAAACGCCCAGCCCATTTGCACCCGAATCTCCTCGTCGGTGACATCGACAAAGGAACTCGCAGGGGGCAAAAACAAGGCAGTCGACACACCCCCATACCAGGTATCGAATAGAATGGGAAATCGTCGTGGTTCCAAGTGGTTTTGACCTCGCTGAATAGTCGGAACTCTTCAGTCAGTTTTTAAAACGCAATATTTTGAATAGATTCGAGGCGTTTCGAGACCTGCCCCAGGTTTTTGTGTTTATGTTCTTCCAGAGCTATACACGCTAAACAGGGTAAATAAATCTGAAAACAGTGCCTTCTTTCTTGGATGTTGTAAAACTCACTTTACCGCCAAGAATTTTTTCCCCTAATAGTTTCATAGAATAAGTTCCAATCCCTCTCC
>JAJYAX010000399.1:1930-2954 GCA_021779275.1 Deltaproteobacteria bacterium
TTTGTGCTGAAATTACGCTGAAAAATTCTTTTAGTAACGTCCTTTGGAATTTCCAGGACACTCCATACACAAAAAGAAAGAAAATCGCCATCATGCTCAAGCCAGATCTTCACTTCACCATTTTCAGCTGTGGCTTCCAAAGCATTTATGACCATGTTGCAGAGAATGCGTAACAACAAAGAGATATCTATCTTGAATGAAACAACCGGGTAATTGTCAGATATACTTATATTTTTCCCAATGGCAACCGGGTGGTTGGCGAAGAAAGAATGCAGTTCTTCAACAACCTGTCCTGATGTAAACTCAAGCCAACTCGGATGGTAATTACAAGATTCGCTTTGTGACAAACATCTCTGAATAGCTACTTCTTTGGTCAAGCGCAAGGATGTCTGGTGAATAGTTTTGGCAAGTTGCGATGGTTCCTCTATAACAAGCAGTTCGCTTGCCCCGACCAGCATGGTTAACATATTGTTTATGTCATGAAAAAAGGTTCTTTCGAGCGCAGCTCTTTGTTGCTGTTGCGTAATATCTTGAAGAAATAATAAAAGAAATATCTTGTTATCGATTTTAATTGGGTGGACTTTAACAAGCAGAGCAATATCTACCTCTTTACCGCCTCTCTTGGCTGAAAGAGCGCAAATTTTTTCAACAGGTTTATCCTGTCCCATACTGGATACTATTGCGATGGCGGCGCCGCATGTAGAACAAAATTTGGTGGTGCCGCATCCTGCGGGTTCATCGTACGCGTGAATACATTGTAATGCCTCTCCTGGCCTCAAACCCAAGGCTTTTGCAGGGTTTTCAATACCCAGCACCTGCAAAAATGAATCATTAAGAGCGATAATCTGCCTATGTTCATCCAAGACAGCCAGCAGACCGCTAATTGAATGAAGCAATCCTGATACTAAGGGATTCATGCTCACAAGTTCAATTTCAACGACAAGCTCGTTTTCGTTCAGTCTTTTGGCTGGGGCAAAATAGGTATCCATTTTTCTTATCCCACAGTAAATTTTTCTCTGTTACA